>NZ_AJTQ01000264.1 GCF_000262345.1 Streptomyces xiaopingdaonensis
ACGAGCCGCTGCACGCCGGGTTCGTGGGACCCGGGATGCTCGACGCCGCGTGCCCGGGGGAGATATTCACCTCGCCGGTGCCCGACCAGATGGTGCGGGCGGCGGCCGCCGCCGACTCGGGCGAGGGCGTGCTCTTCGTCGTCAAGAACTACACGGGGGACGTGCTCAACTTCGACATGGCCGCCGAACTCGCGGAGGACGAGGGCATCACCGTCGGCAAGGTGCTCCTCCAGGACGACGTCGCCGTCACCGACAGCCTCTTCACGGCCGGGCGGCGCGGCACGGGCGCCACCCTCTTCGTCGAGAAGGTCGCCGGGGCCCTCGCCGCGGAGGGGGCGCCGCTGGAGCAGGTCGAGTCGGTGGCGCGAAAGGTCGCCGAGAACTCCCGCAGCTTCGGCGTGGCCCTGAGCGCCGTCACCACCCCGGCGAAGGGCGGGCCCACGTTCGATCTCCCGGCGGGCGAGCTGGAGTTGGGGATCGGCATCCACGGGGAGCCGGGACGGGAGCGGCGGCCCATGATGACGTCGGGCGAGATAGCCGAGTTCGCCGTGGAGGCGGTCCTGGAGGACCTCGGGCGTACGGGTCCCGTGCTCGCCCTCGTGAACGGCATGGGCGCCACACCGCTCGTGGAGCTCTACGGATTCTGCGCCGAGGTCCACCGCGTCCTCGGGGAACGCCAAGTGCCGGTCGCACGTACGCTCGTCGGGAACTACGTCACCTCGCTCGACATGGCCGGGGCCTCGCTGACGCTCTGCCGGGCCGACGAGGAGACGCTCCGGCTGTGGGACGCACCCGTACGCACCCCCGGCCTGCGCTGGGGCGCCTGACACCACGCCGGGCGCTCCGCGCCACGACACGAGCACGCTCGGGAAGGAGAGACGTGTCCGAGGAGCTGGATACCGGGTTCTTCGCCGACTGGCTGCGCGCGGCGGCCACGGCGATCGACCGCGAGGCAGCACACCTGACGGAGCTCGACTCCCCCATCGGGGACGCCGACCACGGAAGCAACCTGCAACGCGGCTTCACCGCCGTGCAGACGGCGCTGGCGAAGGAACCGCAGGAGACGCCGGGCGCCCTCCTGCTCTTCACGGGACGACAGTTGATCTCCACCGTCGGCGGAGCATCGGGCCCGCTCTACGGCACGCTGCTCCGACGCACGGGGAAGGCGCTCGGCGACGCGGCGGCCGTGCCGCTCCCCGAGCTCGCCGCCGCGCTGCGCGGAGCGGCCGACGCCGTCGCCCAACTCGGCGGCGCGGCACCGGGCGACGCCACGATGCTCGACGCCCTCTACCCGGCGCTCGACGCGCTCGACGCCGGCTCGGCCCCGGGCGACGCGTTCCCGGCCGCGGCGCGCGCCGCCGCCGAAGGCGCCGAGGCCACCGTCCCGATGCAGGCACGCAAGGGGCGGGCCAGCTACCTCGGTGAACGGAGCGTCGGCCACGAGGACCCGGGCGCCGCGTCCACCGCGCTGCTCTTCGAGGCACTGGCGACGGCGTACGGGGAGGGGGCCTGAGATGGCCGGCGGAGAGCAGGTGGGGATCGTCCTGGTGTCCCACAGCAGTGAGGTCGCCGACTCCGCGGCGCAGCTCGCACGCGAGCTGGGCGGCGGGGAGGCGGCCCCGGTCGTCGGGGCCGGCGGCGCCGCGGGCGGCGGGACGGGGACCAGCTCCGAGCGGATCGCGGAGGCGGCGCACGCGGTCGATTCGGGGGCGGGCGTGGCGCTCCTCGCCGACCTCGGCAGCGCGGTCCTCACCGTCAAGTCGCTGCTCGCGGAGGGCGACCAACTCCCCGAGCCGGCACGGCTGGTGGACGCGCCGCTCGTGGAGGGCGCGATCGCGGCCGCGGTCACCGCGTCGGGCGGCGCGGACCTCGACGCCGTCGCCGCGGCGGCCGAGGAGGCGTACCAGTACCGGAAGGTGTAGACGCTGCTGATACGCGCCTGTCAGCTCCCCGATACGCAGCTCGAGGAGGGTCGTTCCGACCGGCCGGGGCGATGCCCGGCCATCCGAGGAAAGGACCACCCGTGCGTTCACGCCGTATCGCTCTGACGGCGACGACCCTCGCACTCGCGGGGACGCTCGGTCTCGGCACCGCCGCGGCCGCGACGCCCCCGCAGCAGCCCGGGATGGCGGACGAGACGTTCCAGCCCAAGGAGGGCGGCGGCTTCGCGTCCCTCCAGGAGGCGGGCGGCGGTTTCCTCCGCCACAGCGTCTGCGACACCAAGGCCGACGGGAGGGGCGTCTACAGCAACGTCAAGTCCCAGGGAGGCAAGGTCTACGGGGAGGTCGGCATCTCGGGCGCGCAGAAGTGCACCAACAAGTCGTACTCGATCCCCAAGGGGACGAAGATCCACGTCAAGGTCTGCCACCGCCAGGCCGGCGAGCCCCTGCGGAACTGCAACACCTACACGCGGACTCGCTGAACACCTCGCCGCGGGGGCGCCGGGCACCGCCCGGCGCCCCCGCGTCTGCCGTTTACGGAAGCGACGGGCGTGCAACCCGCATCGACGCGGTGCACCGCCCGGAGACCGGACGTGCCCGCACGCTCCGGGTCGAGCGGCTCCCGAACCGGGAGCGCCACCGCTGCGACGTGCCGAGGAGGAAACGTGAACGCACCGTCCGTGTTGGTGACCGGGGGCTCCCGAGGGCTGGGGTTGCTCCTCGCCCGTACGTGCATGCGGCGCGGCGCCGACGTCACCGTGGCGGCCCGCGACGAGGAGGAGATCGACCGGGCCGTCGCCGGCCTCCGCGCGGAGGCGACGTCCGAGACCGGCACCGCCACCGGGCGCACCTGCGACGTACGGGACCGCGGGTCGGTCGCGCGGCTGGTGCGCGAGACGGCCGAGACGCGGGGCGGGCTCGACATGGTCTTCGCCAACGCCGGTGTCATCCAGGTCGGTCCCGCGGAGGCCGCGGGCGAGGAGACGTTCCGCGACGCGATGGAGACGATGTTCTACGGGGCGCTCAACACCAGCCTGGAGGCGCTGCCTTGGCTCAGGAAGAGCCCGTCGGGCGGCAGACTCGGCCTCATCGGGTCCGTCGGCGGACTGCTGGGCGTGCCGCACCTGCTGCCGTACTCGTGCGCGAAGTCCGCGATCGGCGCGCTCGCCGAGGGGCTCCGCGCGGAGCAGGCGCCGCACGGCGTGAGCGTCACGGCCGTGCACCCGGGGCTGATGCGTACGGGCTCCGCCGGGCAGGCCGAGTTCGCCGGGGACGCGGAGCGCGAGCACCGCTGGTTCGCCGCGCTCTCCGGCATGCCGCTGCTGTCGATGGACGCCGAACGCGCGGCGGAGCGGATCGTCTCCGCCGTGGCCGGGCGCCGTGCCCGCCTCGTCCTGACGCCCGCGGCGAAGCTGGGCTCGGCCGCGCACGGCATCGCGCCGGCGCTCGTCACCGAGACGGACGGGCTCGTGACGCGGCTGCTGCCGTCGAGCGAGACCGAGCGCGCCCACACGACGGGGACGAGGCCGGCCCGGCAGCTCACCCGGCGACCCGCCTGGCAGCGCATGCTCAGCACGCTCAACGACCGCGCCGCCGACCGCTTCAACCAAGTGAAGGGGGCCGCATGAGCGCCCAGCAGCACGGCCACCCGGCCGAGCGCCATCCCAGCCCGTCCTTCCCCGACCAGGGCCAGCAACCCCCGGGCGACACCGGCGAGATGACCCCGAGGCCGGACCACGGCGAGGAGAGCTACCGCGGCAGCGGGCGCCTCACCGGGCGGCGCACGCTGCTCACCGGCGGGGACTCGGGCATCGGGCGCGCCGTCGCGCTCGCCTTCGCACGCGAGGGCGCCGACGTGGTCTTCAGCCACCTCCCCGAGGAGGAGGACGAGGCCGCGGAGACGGTGCGGCTCGTCACCGAGGCGGGCAGGCACGCCACGGCGGTCGCCTGCGACGTGCGCGAGGAAGCGGAGTGCCGGCGCCTGATGGACAGGGCCGTCGAGGAGCTCGGCGGACTCGACGTCCTCATCAACAACGCCGCCTACCAGATGTCGCAGCCCGACGGACTCGCCGGCATCCCCACCGAGCAGTTCGACCGGGTCGTCCGCACCAACCTCTACGCCACCTTCTGGCTCAGCCGCATGGCGCTGGAGCACCTCCCCGCGGGGGGAAGCATCATCAACACCGTCTCCGTGCAGGCGTACCGCCCGAAGCCGCCGCTGCTCGACTACGCCGCGACGAAGGGCGCCCTCGTGACCTTCACGCAGGCCGTCGCCGCCGACCTCGCGGGCAGGGGCATCCGCGTCAACGCCGTCGCACCCGGGCCGGTCTGGACGCCGCTGATCCCCTCGACGCTCCCCGATCCCTCGGAGTTCGGGGCCAACAGCGCCTGGGGACGCCCCGCTCAGCCGGCCGAGATGGCACCCGCCTACGTCTACCTGGCCTCGCAGGACGCCGCCTTCATCACCGCCGAGATCCTCAACGCGACCGGCGGCACGGCGCTCCCATGAGGCGGTGAGGGGACCCGCCATGACGAACCCGACGCCGGCGGACCACTCGTCGGCCCCCGTACTCGAAGCGCTCGCCGCCTACCACGAAGCGGGCGACGTCCCCTTCACGCCGCCGGGCCACAAGCAGACGAGAGGCGCCGACCGGAGAGTGCTGGAAACGCTGGGCCCGGCCGTCTTCCACGGTGACGTCCTCGCCACCAGCGGCCTCGACGACCGGCTGTCGCGCAACCGCGTCCTGGAGCGCGCGGAGCGCCTGATGGCCGACGCCGTCCACGCGGAGCACACCTTCTTCTCCACCTGCGGCAGCAGCCTCTCGGTGAAGGCCGCGATGCTCTCCGCCGCCGGGCCGCACGAGAAGCTGCTCGTGGGGCGGGACGCGCACAAGTCCGTCGTCTCGGGCCTCATCCTCTCCGGCATCCGTCCGGTGTGGATCGACCCGCGGTGGGACACGGAGCGCGGGCTCGCGCACGCCCCCGGGCCCGAGGCGTACGAAGCGGCGCTGGAGCAACACCCCGACGCCATGGGCGCGTTGGTCACCAGCCCGACGCCGTACGGCACCTGCGCCGACCTCGACGGCATCGCCGCGTCGTGCCACCGGCGGGGGCTGCCGGTCATCGTCGACGAGGCGTGGGGCGCACACCTGCCCTTCCACCCCGACCTGCCGTCGTGGGCCATGGACGCGGGCGCCGACGTCTGCGTGACGAGCGTGCACAAGATGGGCGGCGGCCTGGAGCAGGGCTCCGTCTTCCACCTCCAGGGCGACCACATCGACCCCGATCGCCTCTCCTCGCGCGCCGACCTCCTCGGCACGACCAGCCCCAACGTCCTCCTCTACGCCGGGATGGACGGCTGGCGGCGGCAGATGGTCGAGCAGGGGCACCGGCTGCTCGGCGCCACGCTGGAGCTGGCGGAGCAGG
>NZ_AJTQ01000265.1 GCF_000262345.1 Streptomyces xiaopingdaonensis
CCGACTTCACGGGCCCGGGCAAGGCCGACGACCTGGACCCGCTGCCCGTCCTCGTGGACCTGGGGCAGCTCGGTGTCTCGGGCTACCAGGCCGCCGACTGGCTCCGGGCGGAGCGCAGCGTCGACGTGCACCTCGGCGACCACCGCCGCGTGGGCGCCCAGCTCACCTACGCGGACGACGCGGCCACCGCCGGCACCCTCGTCTCGGCGCTCACCGAACTCGCCTCCTGCGCCTCCGAGTTCGACCCGCCGTACGAGATGCACGTACCGACGGGCGACCGGCTGCGCATGGAGCAGGCGATGCTGCCCCGCGACGCCTACTTCGGCGCCGTCGAGGACGTCCCCGCGCACGTCGCCGCCGGACGGATCGCCGCCGAGATGATCACGCCCTACCCGCCCGGCATCCCCGCCGCGCTCCCCGGGGAGCGACTCACCGAGGAGGCGCTCGCCTACCTGCGGAGCGGGGTCGAGGCGGGCATGAACCTCCCGGACGCGGCCGATCCGTCGCTCGGGACCGTGCGCGTGGCCGTGGAGTGAGGCGGATCCGGCTTGGTGCGCGGGGGACGCGGGACGAGTCCGCGCCGGACTCGGTCAGCGGGCGAGGGAGACGGCGAAGGGCCGGAAGCCGTTTCGCCGCAGGACGTGGGGGACCACGAGGACCATGGCCTCGGTGGCGCGGGCCGTGCTGATGCCACCGAGGTCCTCGATCCACTCGGGCTGCCAGCCCAGATCGCCGAGCAGGCCGGCGACTGTGCTCTTCGCCTGTTCGTCGTCGCCCGAGACATAAGCGGTCGGCGGGGTGGCCAGGGTCTCCGGGGCGCTCATGACCGTGAAGAGCATGGTGTTGAGGGTCTTGACCACGCGGGTGTCGGGGAGCGCGGCCTGGAGCTTCTCGGCGAGGCTGCTGCCGGGGTAGCACAGTTCGCCGGGCAGGCCGTCGTCCGCGTCCCGGGTGGCGTTCGAGACGTCGACGAGCGTCTTGCCGGAGAGCTCGGTGCGCAGCCCGGTGAGGCAGGCCAGGGAGCTCTCGCCGGGCGTCGCGTTGATCACGACGTCCGCGGTACGGGCGGCGGTGCGCTGGTCGGCGATGGTGATCCGCGCGTCGAGGCCGGCGGCGCGGGCGGCGGTGCCCTCCGGGGCCCGGCCGCCGAGGGTGACACGGTGTCCGGCCGAACGGAGCGCGCCGGCGAGGGTGGCGCCGACGCGGCCGGCGCCCAGAATGCCGATGTTGGTCATGCGGTGTTGCTCCTTGCAGTGAGAGAAACGGGAACGCGGAAGCGTCCGGTCAGGCGAGCGGCGAGAGGACGCCGAGGAAGTCGCGGCTGCCCGGCGCTCCGGGGTTCGCCCGCCAGGTGACGGTGCGTCCGGCCTCGGAGACCAGCAGAGCTCCGGCGACGAGGCCGGAGCGAACGTCGGAGAACTGCCAGAACGCGTCCATGCGTCCGGCCGCGACGTGTTCGAAGGTAGGCCGCCTATTGATTAACAACAAGTGCATGCATGTCACTTGTAGAGTGATTCCCATGCAACTGGACCTGAACCTGCTCACGGCCCTCGACGCGCTGCTGGAAGAGGGCAGTGTCGCCGGCGCCGCAACCCGCCTCCACGTCACCGCGCCGGCGATGAGCCGCTCCCTGGGCCGCATCCGCAAGGCCACCGGCGACCAGATCCTGGTACGCACCGGCCGCAGCATGGTCCCCACCACGCGCGCGCTGGCCATGCGCGGCGAGGTCCACGCCCTCGTGCAACAGGCCCGACGCCTGCTGTCCGCGCAGCAAGAACTCGACCTGGCAGCGCTGGACCGGGTGTTCACCGTGCGCTGGCACGAAACCCTGACCGCGGCCTGCGGCACGGCGCTGACCGCGGCCGTCCGCCGCCAGGCCCCCGGCGTCCGACTCCGCTTGTCCGCCGAACCCGGCACGGACGACCGCGAGTTGCGCCGAGGCGAGGTCGACCTGGAATCCGGCTCCGGCCGGCCGACGCTCCCCGACATCCGCCACCGCCTCGTCGGCACGGACCGGCTGGTCGTCGCCGTCCGACCGGGCCACCCGCTCGCCGAGGGGCCGCTGAGCCCCGAGCGGTACGCGGCCGCCGAACACCTCACCGTTTCGCGGCGCGGAAGTTTGCGCGACCCCGTCGACGCCGCCTTGGCCGAGCGCGGCCTCGAACGACGCGTGGCCGCCGCCGGACCCACCGCGGTCTTCGCGCTGCGGCTCGCCCTCGAGACCGACCTGGTGGTCACCCTTCCCGACGTGGTCACCCGCGCGGTCCGGGAGCGACTCGGCCTGATCACGCTGCCGCCGCCGCTCGAGTTGCCCGACGTCTCGTTGTACCTGCTGTGGCACCAGCGCTACGACGACGACAGCGCCCACATCTGGCTGCGGGACCTGGCAACCGAAACCGTCGGGGAACTGTTCGCACCGTCAGGCGCCTGTTCGTGACCTGTTCCACGGGGCGGCGCGTCCGTCAGCGACCGCTCTCCCACTCGGGCATGCCGTCGAACCAAGTGGGCCCGCCCTCTGTCGCCTGCTTGATCCGGAAGAGCCCGAACCCCGCGAGCGGCGGCAGCGCGTCCAACTCGAACCAGCCCACTTCCAGCGACTCGTCGTCGTTGACGCGGGCCTCGCTGCTCTCGGCGCGGCACGCGAAGGTGACGTCCATGAACTGGCACACGTCACCGTTGGGATACGTCACCGGCGTCCGCAGCCCTTCGACGAGGACCACGCGCTCCGGAGTGCAGTGGACCGCCGTCTCCTCCCACACCTCGCGGACCGCGCACTCGGCCGGCTGCTCGCCCGGCTCGGGGATGCCGCCGATGATCGCCCACGCCCCGGTGTCGGCACGGCGGTTGAGGAGCACCCTGCCGGCGTCGTCGAAGACGATCGAGCTGACTCCGGGCAGGTAGAGGAGCTGGTGGCCGGCGCTGGCGCGCAGGGTGGTGATGAATTCCGGTGTCGCCATGGAACGAGCCTACGCACCCGCCGCGGGGGCGAGGCGGGAGCGGATGGCGGTGGCGGCCGCAGCGGCGTCGTCGACGGTGACGGTGAAGCTCCGCCCGTCGCCGAGGCGGACGACCACGCCCTCGCCCCGGCGCACGATCACGCCGGTCCCCCTCTCCGGGCGCCAGCGGTAACCCCAACCGCCCCAGTGGCGCGGGGTGACGCTCGACGCCACCTCGACGTCGACGATGTCGGTCAGCGGAATGCGTCTCCGCGGCAGCCCGGCATGGCCGCACCGCACCTCCAGTGCGTGCGCGTCCACCCGGACCGTGACGTTCACGAAGGCGACCGTGCCGAAGAGGATGAGCAGCCCGACGGCGACGCAGCCGACCACCGACATCACCAGCGGCGCCGAGCCCCCGCCCCAGGGGTCCTCGAAGGCGAGCTCGATCCCGAGCGCCATGCAGCCGGCGCCGAGGACCGCGAGCAGCCACTGGACACGGTTGGTCGCGCGTCCCGTCCATACCTCGGCATCCTCGTGACGCCCGGCAACGGGAGGGGTTTCGACTCGGGGTTCGGGACCTGGGGACGGCGCGATCTCGCGCGGATCGTCCTTCATGTCGGCAGGCTACTGCGGCAGGCACCGTGCGGCAGCCGCTCACGGCCGGCGGGGTGGCGCGGGGCTCGCCCGGCGCCGCTCAGCGCACCGGCGCCGCTCCGAGCAGGCTCCGCCCCTCGGCGTACACGGAGGCGGCGGCGGGGAGTTGGGCCTTGCGGCCGCTGAGCAGAACGGTGAGGCCGCCGCCGGCGCTGGCCTCGGGCGCCGGCTCGATGCCGGCGCGGCGGAGCGCCTGCGCGGCGACGGGCTGGGCCGACCCGTAGAGCGCGGGCGGCGCCCCGGCGCCGCGCACGGCCTCGCGGATACGGGAGGCGACGAGCTCGTAGTGGGTGCAGCCGAGGACGACGGAGCCGGTGTCCGCGGGGGTACGTGCGGCGGCGGCGGCGACCGCGGCCTGGATGAGTTCCTCGTCCCCGCTCTCCACGGCGTCGGCGAGACCGTGACAGGGCACCTCGGTGATCGGGGCGCCGTTGCCGAACTCCTCGATGAGCCTCCGCTGGTAGGGGCTGCCGGTGGTCGCGGGCGTCGCCCAGACGGCGACGGGGACGCGGGCCGCCGCCGCGGGCTTCACCGCGGGGACCGTCCCGACGACCGGGATGCCGGGCTCCAGTGCGGCGCGGATCGCGGGGAGCGCGTGGACGGAGGCGGTGTTGCAGGCGACGACGAGCGCTTGCGGACGGTGTTCGGCGGCGGCGCGTGCGCAGCCGAGCGCGCGCTCGGTGATCTCCTCCGCCGTGCGCGGCCCCCACGGCATACCCTCCGGGTCGGTGGAGAGGACGAGGTCGGCGTCGGGCCGGGCCCGGCGCACCGCGGCGGCCGCCGCGAGCAGGCCCATCCCGGAATCGAGCAGCGCGATCTTCACGCCGAGCCACTCTAGTCCACCCCTGCGACACCGCTTCGGGCCCGGCTGCGCCGATTGCGCGCGGAGAGCGGCCGGCTGGGGCAGACTGCGGCGGGTGAACGCCGTCTCGTGGGTCCCCGTCGCCTCGCTCCTCGCGTGGGTGTGGCTGCTGCTGGGGCAGGGGTTCTTCTGGCGGACCGACGTGCGGCTGCCGCGGTCCTCCGAGCCGGACTCCTGGCCGTCGGTCGCGGTCGTCGTCCCCGCGCGGGACGAGGCCGAGGTGCTGCCGCTGACCCTGCCGTCGCTGCTGGCGCAGGAGTACCCGGGAGCGGCGGAGGTCGTCCTCGTCGACGACGGATCACGGGACGGCACGGGCGAGTTGGCGAGGGCGCTGGCGGCGGAACACGGCGGACTGCCGCTCACCGTCTCCTCGCCCGGTGAGCCCGAGCCGGGATGGACGGGGAAGCTGTGGGCCGTCCGGCACGGCACCGCACTCGCGCGGGAGCGCGCGAACCCCGCCTATCTGCTCCTCACCGACGCGGACATCGCGCACTCCCCCGACTCGCTGCGGAGGCTCGTCGCGGCGGCGCTCTCCGCCCGCCTCGATCTCGTCTCGCAGATGGCGCGGCTGCGGGTCTCCGCTCCGTGGGAGCGGTTGCTCGTCCCCGCGTTCGTCTACTTCTTCGCGCAGCTCTATCCCTTCCGGCGGGTCAACTCGCCCTCCGCGCGCACGGCGGCCGCTGCGGGCGGGTGCGCGCTGGTGCGTACCGGGGCCGCGGAGCGGGCCGGGGTGCCCGAGTCGATCAGGGGCGCCGTCATCGACGACGTCGCGCTCGGGCGCGAGGTGCAGCGCGCGGGCGGGCGGATCTGGCTGGGGCTCGCCGACTCGGTGGCGAGCGTGCGGCCGTACCGGGGGCTGCGGCCGCTGTGGCGGATGGTCTCGCGCAGCGCCTACGCGCAACTGCGGTACAACCCCGCGCTGCTGGTGGCGACGGTGGCCGGGCTCGTCCTCGTCTACCTGGTGCCGCCGGTCGCCGCGTGCACCGGCTCCCTCACGGGAGCGGTGGCGTGGGCGCTGATGGCGGGGTCCTACCTGCCGATCGCGCGGTACTACCGGGTGCCGCTCCGGACGGCCCCGCTGCTGCCGTTCACCGCGGCGCTCTACCTCCTGATGACCGTGGACTCCGCGGTGCAGCACCGCAAGGGGCGGGGCGCCGCCTGGAAGGGGCGGACGTACTCCCCGCCGACGCGCTCCCCCGAACCTCCGCCCACCAACTCCGGGCCGACGGCCTAGCGTTCGGTCACTTGCGCCCTGGTGTCCAGCGCATGCCCCAGCCGTACTCCTCGTCGACCGCGCGCTGCATGCTCACGCCCGGCCCCGGGACGAGATAGCGGGCCTCGCGCTCGACGACGAGGTCGCCGTCCCGGTTGGTGAGGAGCGCGAGGGCCGCGACGCGGGAGCGGACGGTGCACTCGTCGAGCGAGAAGTCGACGGGGGCGCCGTGCTGGGGCCGGAGGGTGACGGTGGCGTGGAGTCCCGCGAAGCTCTCCGCGCCCTCGTAGATGGTGACGAAGATGAGTACCCGGCGGAGTTCGGCGGTGTGGTCGAGGTTGATGGTGAGGTTCTCGCCCGTCTCGACGGCGCCGGTGCGGTCGTCGCCGTCGAGGGAGATGTACGGCGCGCGGGCGTAGGAGCCGAAGGTGTTGCCGAGTGCCTGGACGACGCCCTTGCGGCCGTCGGTGAGCTCCCAGAGGGCGCCGAGGTCGAGGTCGATCTCCTGCGGTGCGGCGAGCGCCTTGCCGAGCCGCGAGAACAAGCCGCGCTGCTGGCCCGGCTGCGCGCGCTGCCAGTTGAGGTTCACCCGCATCGCGCCCGAGGTGCCGCCCTGCTTGGCGAGGGAGACGGCGGGGCGGTCCTTGGTGAGCGTCACCCTGACGGGGCGCGTACCTTGCGCCGGGACCGTGTCGGTCGGGGTGCTCGGGGGCGCGGGGGTGCCCGGTGTCGGTGCGCTGGGCGCCGGGAGGTCGGGCGTCGGGGCGCTCGGCGGGACGGGGAGGTCGGGCGACCTGGGGAGGCCCGGCGCGCGGGGAGCGTCCGGCGCGCGGGGAGGCGCGGGGGCGTTGCGCGGTGCGACACGGCTCGGCGAGACCTCGGCGGCTGCCTCGGCGCGGACGCCGAAGTCGGCGGTGAGGCCCGCGAGGCCGTGCGCGTAGCCCTGGCCCGTCGCGCGGAACTTCCACGCGCCCTGTCTGCGGTAGACCTCGCCGAGGAGGTAGGCCGTCTCCACCCCGGCGTCCTCGGCCTCGAACCGGGCCAGCTCGCCGCCGGAGGCGAGGTCGGCGAGGCGGACGGAGAGGCCGGGCACGTCGCCGAAGCTGCCGGAGCCGACGCAGGCGGCGAGGACGATGCGGTCCACGCCCGGCTCGACGGCGTCGAGCGCGATCGTCAATTCCCCGCCGTGCGCAGGCTCCTCGGGTTCCGCGCCGAGGTGGCGCACGGCGTCGGAGGGGTGGCGCGGGCGCGCGGCCGAGACGAGGTCGTCGTCGGTGCGTACGCGGCCGTCGGTGAGGAGCAGCGCGCACGCGGCGACTTCCGGGACGCCGGGACCGTGCCGCCGGCCGACCTCGATCCGGAGCGCGCTCGCCGGCAGCGGCACGTTGGTCCCCTTGCGCATCGACATCGCGTTCCCTCCGTGCGGTCCCGTCCTTGCGCGCCGTGCGTGCGCACTCTCCGCATTAGGCGACGAACGGCGGACCCGGCTGGTTCCCATCGCCCCGAAAAACCATGCCGGTTGACGCGGGATCACCCGAGTCGCCGGGGCGAGCGTACGAGGCGGTCCGCGCCCCCGGAACGCACGCACCCCGACAGGAGAAACCCGGTTCACACGATCTCAACACCCCACAGCGGGGCGGTTCGTCCCGCTATCCACCGATTGACGGCCTGTCATCACCGTCACCACGAAGAACCAGGGACCAACCGGACTCCCCAACGACCACATTTTGGGCTTAACTTATGGGCATGACCTCCCCCCGCAGCTCTTATGGCGGCGGCTACTACGCTGCACCCTCGTATCCAGAGACGCCGATCTACGACATGCTCGTCGCCGAGCGGGGCACGCCGCAGATCGCACCCATCCGGGTCCCTTCGGTCTACGATTCCGGAAGCGCCCTTCCCGCCCTCCCCGCACCGAGGCCGGCTCTCGATCCGGGCCCCGCGGCGCTGCCGCCCGGCGGCGGTTACACCCCGCCCCCGCAGCAGCAGACGGGCTGGGGCTACCCGCCGCAGCCCGCGCCGCAGCCGCACCCGCAGGCGCCCCAGCCCGCGCCGCTCCAGCAGGCGCCCGCCCCGTACGTACCGCAACAGGCGCCGCAGCCGCAGGTACCGCAGCGCGGGTACCCGGACCCGCGCCAGCAGCAGCCGATGCAGCAGCAGCCCTACCCGCAGCAACAGCAGGTGCCGCAGCAGCAGATGAGGCCGGTCGCTCCCCGCCCGGCCGGACCCCGGCAGATGCCGGGCGGCTACGAGGACCCGTACGGCAACGCCCAACAGCCCTACCCGGGTCGCGGATACTGAGAGCGTGAGTGCGCCCCGCTCGGGGGGAATCCGGGGCGCACCGTCGACGCACCCGCCGCGGAGCACTCGTATGCTCCGCGGCGCAACTGTGCCCGCACGCGGGCGAGTCGGCCGCGTGCGCCTCCGGAGCACGACGAACTGCCTACAGAACAACTCAGATTCAAACACCACACCCGGTCGACCGGGGGTGACGCGCTTCTCCGGCCGAGCCTTGGCACCGGCTCCGCGCACAGACCAACTCTCGTTCGTACGGGCCCCGTTCGAGGCTGCGAACAGCGCAGCAGCCGATTGTTGAGCCAAGCTGCGCGCACCCCTTGACGCCCGTTCGGCGACCGGCTTTCATCACGTGCACTTGGTTTGCTTTTAGTTTCGTTCTGGTGGCTCTGACCGGTGTCCGCTCTCGACGGGAACCGCTCGCGCCGCCGGGGAACCGCCGTGGACACCGCCGGCGGCCCGCCGCAGAGGGCGCGCGGGAATCCGCCGCCGAGAGGAGCCGACCGTGCGTATCCGTACCACCGTGCCGCCGCCCGAGCCGCACCGACAGGGCCGAACTCGTGCGGTGGCGGCGGCGGTTGCCGTCACGGTGCTCTGCACCGGCTCGCTCGCCGCCTGCGGCCAGGAGGCGAAGGGCGGCAGCCGGTACCAGCCGGACGCGGGCAAGGGAGGCACCGTCGGCCTCGCCATGCCGACGAAGTCGAGCGAACGCTGGATCGCCGACGGGCAGAACATGGCGAAGCAGTTCCGCAAGGCCGGGTACAAGGCCGACCTGCAGTTCGGCGACGACAAGGTGGAGAACCAGGTCGCGCAGGTCGAGAACATGATCGCCAAGGGCCACCGGCTGCTCGTCATCGCCGCGATCGACGGCGCCGCGCTCACCGACGTCCTCCAGCGCGCCGCCGACGCGAAGATCCCGGTGATCGCCTACGACCGCCTCATCCTCGGCACCGAGAACGTCGATTACTACGCCTCCTTCGACAACGAGCGCGTGGGCGAACTCCAAGGCACCTACCTGGCAGAGAAGTTGGGGCTCAAGGACGACAAGAGCGAGAAGGCGAACGTCGAGTTCTTCGCCGGCTCCCCCGACGACAACAACACCAAGTACTTCTGGGACGGCGCGATGAAGGTCCTCCGCCCCTACATGGACTCGGGCCAACTCACCGTCCGCAGCAAGCAGACGAAGATGAGCCAGGCGACGACCCTGCGGTGGGACGGCGGCACCGCGCAGAAGCGGATGGACGACCTGCTCAGCAAGAACTACGGCAGCGACCGCATCGACGGCGTCCTCTCCCCCTACGACGGGATATCGATCGGCGTCATCTCGGCGCTGAAGAGCGCCGGTTACGGAACCGGGGACAAGCCGTACCCCGTGGTCACCGGGCAGGACGCGGAGCTCGCCTCGGTGAAGTCGATCATCCGCGGGCAGCAGACGCAGACGGTGTTCAAGGACACCCGCAAGCTCGCCAAGCAGGCGGTCCGGATGAGCGACGCCGTGCTCCAGGGGAAGAAGCCGAAGGTCAACAACACCAAGGACTACGACAACGGCAAGAAGGTCGTACCGTCCTTCCTTCTCGACCCGGTCAGCGTCGACAAGTCCAACACCGAACTTCTCGTCGAGACCGGCTACTACGCCGAGGGACAGCTCAAGTGACGGCGGCGGAAGAGGAGTCGGGCGCCCCGGAGGCCCGCCAGGACGAGCGCCCCGCGCTGCTGCGGATGCGCGCCATCACCAAGACGTTCCCCGGCGTACGGGCCCTGGAGAACGTCGACCTCGACGTGCGCCCCGGCGAGATCCACGCCGTCTGCGGCGAGAACGGCGCGGGGAAGTCGACGCTGATGAAGGTCGTCAGCGGCGTCCACCCGCACGGCAGCTACGAGGGCGAGATGCTCTTCGACGGCGAGCCCGTCGCGTTCCGCGACATCCGGGCGAGCGAACGCCGCGGTGTCGTCATCATCCACCAGGAACTCGCGCTCGTCCCCTACCTCTCGCTCGCCGAGAACATCTTCCTCGGGAACGAGAACTCCCACCGGGGCGTGATCAGTTGGAACGAGACGATGCGCCGCGCGGGCGAACTCCTGCGCCGCGTGGGGCTGCCCGACCCGCCGCGCACGCGGGTCGCCGACATCGGCGTCGGGCGGCAGCAGCTCGTGGAGATCGCCAAGGCCCTCTCCAAGCACGTACGGCTCCTCGTCCTCGACGAGCCCACGGCCGCGCTCAACGACGAGGACAGCCGCAACCTCCTGGAACTCATCAAGCAGCTCCGCGACGAGGGGATCACCTGCATCCTCATCTCGCACAAGCTCAACGAGATCCGCCGCGTCGCCGACCGCGTCACCGTGCTGCGCGACGGCCGCACCATCGAGACCCTCACCGTCCGCGAAAACCCGGGCGACGAGCCGCAGTTGAGCGAGGAGCGCATCATCCGCGGCATGGTCGGCCGCGACCTCGACCAGCGCTTCCCCTCCCGCAGCCGCTACGAGGGCGCGGACGCGGGCGAGTTGGCGCTGCGCGTCGCCGGGTGGACGGTACGCCACCCGATCGACCATCAGCGCCGCGTCGTCGAGGACGCCTCCCTCACCGTGCGGCGCGGTGAGATCGTCGGCCTCGCCGGGCTGATGGGCGCAGGGCGCACGGAGCTGGCGATGAGCCTCTTCGGCCGCTCCTACGGGCGCTACGAGGCCGGCAGCGTGCACGTCGCGGGCGAGGAGGTGACCACCCGCACCGTTCCCGACGCCGTGGCGCACGGCATCGCCTACGTCACCGAGGACCGCAAGACGTACGGGCTCAACCTCATCGACTCGATCAACCGCAACATCTCGCTGCCGTCGCTGAGTTCGCTCGCCCGCCGCGGCGTCGTCGACGCGCACGCCGAGCGGCGGGTCGCCGAGAGCTTCCGCGCCTCGATGAACATCAAGGCGCCGACCGTCGCCGAGCACGTGGGGCGGCTCTCGGGAGGCAACCAGCAGAAGGTCGTGCTCAGCAAGTGGATTCACGCGGATCCGCAGATCCTCATCCTCGACGAGCCGACCCGCGGCATCGACGTCGGGGCGAAGTTCGAGATCTACACCGTCATCGACCAACTCGCCGCCCGCGGCAAGGCGGTGCTCTTCATCTCCTCCGAACTCCCGGAGCTGCTGGGGATGTGCGACCGGATCTACACGATGGCGGCCGGCCGGGTCACCGGCGAGCTCGACCGCGCCGACGCCACCCAGGAATCCCTGATGCGCCGGATGACCGTCGACCGCGGCTGACGCGGCACCCCGCGCACCGCAGCCCCAGCCCACCCGCACGCCGACGAGCAGAAGCCGAGGCCCACGTTGACCACCAGCAACGCCCAGACGTCGCAACCGGATTCAGGTGAGCGACCGCCGCAGTCCCCGCGGTCCGCGACCCAGGTACTGCTGACCGGGTTGCGCACGCACATGCGCCAGTACGGCATGCTGATCGCGCTCGCGTTCCTCGTCGTCCTCTTCCAGATCTGGACCGACGGCACGCTGCTGCTCCCCAACAACGTCTCCAACCTCATCCAGCAGAACGGCTACATCCTCATCCTGGCGATGGGGATGATGCTGGTGATCATCGCGGGGCACATCGACCTCTCGGTCGGCTCCGTCGTCGCCTTCGTCGGCGCGATATCGGCCGTGATGATGGTGAAGCACGACATGCCGTGGCCGGCGGCGCTCGTCATCGCGCTGCTCATCGGCGCGGCGGCCGGCGCGTGGCAGGGGTTCTGGATCGCCTACGTCGGCATACCTTCGTTCATCGTGACGCTCGCCGGGATGCTGCTCTTCCGCGGCGCGACGCAGATCGTGCTGGAGGGGCAGTCGCTCGCGCCCTTCCCGAAGGGGTTCCAGAACATCGCGCAGGGGTTCATCCCCGAGATGGGGCCCTACACCCAGTACCACAACCCGACGCTCGTCATCGGGCTCGTCGTCGTCGTGCTGCTGATCTGGCAGGAGTGGCGGGACCGGCGGCGGCAGGTCGCCTACGAGCTGGAGCCGATCCCCTTCCGTCTCTGGGTGCTCAAGTGCGTCGCCATCGCCGCCGCGATCGTCGCGTTCACGCTGACGCTGGCCAGCTTCCGGGGCGTCCCCGTCGTGCTGCTCATCATGTGCGCGCTGCTCATCGGGCTCGGCTACGTGATGCGCAACGCCGTGATCGGACGCCACATCTACGCGCTCGGCGGCAACAAGGCGGCGGCGAAGCTGTCGGGGGTGAAGGACGCGCGGGTCACCTTCCTCGTCTTCGTCAACATGGGCGTGCTCGCCGCGCTGGCGGGATGCGTCTACGCCGCGCGGCTCAACGCGGCCACGCCGCAGGCGGGCACCATGTTCGAACTTGAGGCGATCGCCGCGGCGTTCATCGGCGGTGCCTCGATGAGCGGCGGCGTCGGTACGGTGCTCGGTGCCGTCATCGGCGGTCTCGTCCTCGGCGTCCTCAACAACGGCATGTCGCTCGTCGGCATCGGCACCGACTACCAGCAGGTGATCAAGGGCCTGGTGCTCCTCGCCGCGGTCGGCTTCGACGTCTGGAACAAGCGCAGGGTCGGCTCGTAGCCCCGGTCGGCCTCCTGTCGCGGCACCGCGCGCTGTGCGAGCCTTTCCTGGTGACGAGCAGCAGCCTGCCCTACGACGCCGTGCTGTGCGATCTCGACGGCGTGATCCGCTCCTACGACCACTCCGAACTCGCCGAGCTGGAGCGGCAGTTCGGGGCCCCGGCCGGCGAGACGGCGCGGATCGCGTTCTCCGCCGAGCACGCCACGCCGGTGCTGCTCGGCGAGATCGGCGAGGCGGAGTGGGCGGCGGGCGTCGCCGAGGCGCTCGCCGCCCGGCTGCCGCGGGCGAGGGCGCGGGAGTTGGGCGAGGCCCTGCGCCGTGCACCGCAGCGGGTCGACGCCGCCGTCGTCGCCCTGCTGCGGGAGGCGCGGGCGAAGATGCCGCTCGTGCTCGTCACCAACGCCACTCGCCGGCTCGACGCGGACCTCGCGGCGCTCGGCCTCGCCGACCTCGCCGACCACGTCGTCAACAGCGCGGCCGTCGGCGTCCGCAAGCCGCACGACGGCATCTACCGCATCGCGGCGGAGCGCGTCCCCGTCGCCACCGGACGCTGCCTCTTCGTCGACGACCTGTGGGAGAACGTCCTCACGGCGCGCCGGCTGGGGATGACGGGCGTGCACTACCGGGGCGTCGAGGACCTCGGCGAGGCGCTGCTGCCGCTCGCCGGCGCCTGACGGTCAACGCACCGGCTCCGCAAGGGAATCCGGCGCCGCGACGCCGTGGTAGAGCACCTCCCGCCGCACCCGGAAGCCCAGCCGCTCGTAGAGGCGCACGGCGCCGGTGTTCTCCTGCGCGACGCCGAGGTAGGGGCGGTCCCCGCGCTCCCGCACGCCGGCGGCCACCGCGGAGACGAGACGGGCGGCGAGGCCCTCCCCGCGGAAGCGGGGGTCGGTGCAGACGGCGCTCACCTCCGTCCAGCCGGGCAGCCGGAGCCGCTCGCCGGCCATGGCGACCAGCTCACCGCCGCGCCGGAGCCCGAGATACCCGCCCAACTGCAACGCTCCGGGACGGAAGGGCCCCGGCTTCGTCGCGCCGACGAGACGGAGCATCTCCGGCATGTCCCCGGGGCCGAGGCGGACGATCTCCGGGTCGGCGGGGGCAGGGCGGCCGTCGTCGACCATCTGGAACCCGGGGACGCGGAAGGTCGCCCGCCAGCCGGGCGGCAGCGGCCCGTTCGGGCCGACGAGGGCCAACTCCCCTCCTGGCCCGGCGAGTCGGGCGGCCGCGCTCCAGTCCTCCGGCTCCGGGCGGGTCGGGAACGCCCACCAGACGGCGACGTCCGGCCGGTAGCGGAGGACCCTTCCGCGGCGCTCGGCGAGGTGCGCGTGCGGCCCGGTGAGCGCGGCGAACACCTGCTCGTCGAGCACGGCCTCCCCGTCGGGCGCTGCGGGGAACCGCCCCTCTTCGACCTCTGCTGCGTTCTCCATCGGCCACCTCGCTCGCCTGCACGTCAGCGCCGCTCACCCGCGCCGCTCACGCAGCCTGTCACACGACCCGTCCACCGGCGCACGGCCCTCGCGCGCCTCTCCTCTGCGGGCCAGGAAGAACGCGTGCCCGCCGTTCCCCTCGGGGACGAACTTCTGCCGGACCACGTGGAGTTCGGCATCATCGAGCCAGCGCCTGTAGACCTCGGCGCCCGGGTGGGTCCACCGCATCGGCACTCCGCTCCCCAGCCAGTCCTCCGCCCGCCCGTCGCACTCCTCGTGGCCCGCGACGGCGAGGAACCAGCCGCCGGGGCGCAGCCACCGCGCGCACCGGCGGAGCAGGCCCGGCTGCTCCGCCGGCGGAAGGTGGATCAGCGCGTAGAGGCAGACGACGGCGTCGAACTCCGCCTCGCCGAAGTCCACCCGGGCCATGTCCGCTTGGCGGAACCGCCCGCCGGGAACGAAGCGGCGAGCCCTCCGCACCTGCACCCCGCTCACGTCGACGCCCGTCACCCGGCGCCCCGCAGCGCTCAGCGCGCGGGCCACCGGCACGCCGCAGCCGTATCCCAGGTCGAGCATCGCGCCACCCTCCCCCAGGAGCGCGCGGAGTTCGGCGATCCAGGGCGCGTAGCGGCCCTCGCCCGCGTCGTCGGCGCGGTAGGCGTACGAGACCGCGTCGTACCCCTGCCGCACCAGTGCCTTCTGCTCCTCCGACTCCTCGGCCACGGCGGCAGGTCAGCGCCGCCGGACGAGGGGTTCGAGCGGATATCCGGGCAGCCGTGTCACACGGGACGGCGCCGTTTCGTCTCTCGGGCATGGACACCACGAAGATGACCGCACCCCCGTCGCCGCCGGCACGACCGCGCGGTAGCGTGCCGCGCACGGAGTGCGAGGGGGCGGCATGACGGCGGACGGCGAAGACGAGACCGCGCTCGCCGAGGCGTTCGAGGCCGAGCGGCCGCGCCTGCTCCGCGTCGCCTACACGACGACGGGCTCGCTCGCCGAGGCCGAGGACTGCGTGCAGGAGGCGTGGCTCAGGCTGCGCCGCCTCCCCGACCCGAGCGAAGTACGCGATCTGAGGGGCTGGTTGACGACGGTCGTCGCACGCCTCGCGCTGGACACCCTCGGCAGCGCACGCGCACGCCGCGAGCAGTACGTGGGCACCTGGCTCCCCGAGCCGCTGGTGCGGCCGGAGGGTGACGGCCGCGGCCCGGCGCCCGACCCCGCCGACCGCGTCACGCTCGACGAGTCGGTGAGCATGGCGCTGCTCGTGGTGCTGGAGCAGCTCTCGCCGGCGCAGCGGACCGCCTTCGTCCTCCACGACGTCTTCGCCGTACCGTTCGCCGAGGTCGCCGAGGTCGTCGAACGGTCCCCGGCCGCGGTGCGGCAGTTGGCCGCCCGGGCACGCCGGGACCTGCGCCGCGCCCGCCCCTCGGCGCCGGCCGCCCCCGACGAGCAACGCGCGGTGGTGCGCGCGTTCACCACCGCCTGCGAGGAGGGCGACCTGGCCGCCCTCACCGCTCTCCTCGACCCGGACGTGGTCTGCCGGGGCGACGGCGGGGGACGCGTCGCGGCCCTGCCCCGCCCGCTGCGCGGAGCGGCCCGGGTGGCGCACGCCCTCCTCCGGCTGCTGCGCAGCCAGGAGTTGGCGATGTCGCACGTCACCGTCAACGGCGAGCCGGGGCTGGCGCTCCGCTCCGCCGACGGCGCGCTGAGCATCCTCGCCTTCACCGTCGACGGCGGCCGGATCGCCGCGCTCGACGCCGTGCGCAACCCGGAGAAGCTGCGCCACGTCACACTCCGGCGGCCGTAGCAGCCCGCCCCGCTCGCCCACCGGTCGAGGCCGGTGGGCGACACGGCCATGGCCGGCGACGGATGCGCGGACCGACGGCGTACCCGACGAGCTGCTCGGATCGCCCGGTAGACCGGGTCCGCCGGCCGCACGGGCCGGCCTCGCCCGAGACTCGGCCTGGTCCCGACCCCTGGCCCGGCTCAGGCGAGCCGCTCCACCACCGCGCCCTCCTGCGGCACGCCGCGCTCCTCGAGCCGGGCCTGGCCCCCGCTCCGGGGCCATTCGCGAAAGCGCCGGAACTCGACGGGCACGCCGCGGGCCGCGACGGGGTCGGGGGCGTCCATCACCTGAAGGTGCACATGCGGCTGGGTCGAGTTGCCCGAGTTGCCGCACTCCGCGACCTGCTGCCCCTCGGTCACCCGCTGACCCGGGGACACCCGTACGGAGCCGGCCTTGCAGTGCGCCAGGAGAACGTGGGCGTCGACCTCGGAGAGCGCGACGACCACGTGGTTGCCGGCGACGGCGCCGACGCCGCGCCGCGCCCGGCCCGCCTGGCCGAGCGCGTAGGGCACCAGCGTCAGCCGGGAACGCCGCGCCTCGTGGTCGGGCTCGGCGTCGTGCACCGCGACGACGGTGCCGCCGGCGGGCGCGAGGAGCGGCCGGCCGAAGGAGACGAAGCGCTCCGGCGGCTCGGTGGCGAAGAGAGTCCGCCAGTCGCTGACGCCGGAGGACCGGTGGCGCTCGTCCACGCCGACGAAGTCGATGGCGTAGCGCCCACCGAACAGGTCGGTCCCATGGCTGGGGACCCGCCGGGCCGGGCTGTTCTCGATCAGCCAGCGCCCCGTGAACGGCAGCGAGATCTCGACGGGCCGGGTGTTTCCGCCCCGCAGCGGCGATTCCTCGACAGCCATGGCGGCAGCATAGGTGAGCGGTGTCGGCGTGCGCTGCCTGTTCTCTCCATCGCCGTGGAGTGCGGCCGGCCAGGCCGGCGCCACCGACGATCCGCCGCAAAGGTAACTGTGCGTCATTCGACCGGAAAAGCTCGCGCGTGCCGCGGGCCCACGCGCCGCTCCCCGAGTGACACCGCGCCAGTCCGACGAACCGATCGCCGCCCTGGGCATCGAGGCGCGGGCCGACACACGGGGAGAAGCTCTCCGGGGCGCACGCCGGCTGACCGCCCCGCGGCTGCGGGGCCCGGCAGGGTCGTGGTGTTCGACGAGCGACCAACGGCGCCGCCCCCGTACGGCGCAGGCTGCTGCGGCACCGCTCGCTGCCGGTGCCGAGGACCGTCCGCATCGCGTCGGACGCCACGGTGGCGGCGGGCACCGCGCTGCCCGGCACGGTGGCCGCGCCCGCGGGCGGCCTCGCTCCGCTTCGACCCGCACAGGCCGAGCGGGCCGGCCGGGACAAACTCACCCAATTGCCAGTTCCCGCCCTTCGGCACTTTCTGTGAAGCTGAGATCGCTCATGGTGACCGTCCCCTACATCAGGAGTGCCCCCGTGATCCTCTCGGTCTCCGGCGTCGTGCTGCTCGGCCTGATCGTCTTCCTCTTCTTCCGCAAGGACAACCTCAAGGTGTCCCACGCGCTGGTCTGCGCGCTCTTCGGGTTCTACCTCGCCGGCACGGCCATCGCCCCGAGCATCAAGGCGGGCGGCGAAAGCCTCGCCAGCCTCCTCGGCGGCATCAACTTCTAGCCCCACTCCGGGGAGCGCACGGCGAGGCCACACGGAGGAGTCCGGGATGCGGTGGGCACTGGTGCGACGGGACGGGACGGCCACGGGGTCGGTACGGCACGCGGCGAGGACGACCCTCAACGGGGCGCTCGACATACTCCACCCGCTCCTCACCCTCGCCCGCGGCACCGGCCGCCTCCTCGCCGGCGTCCGCGGCTGGTGGCTGCGCACACCGAAGGAGCGGCGCGGACCCGCGCTCTTCGTCACGGCCTCGTGCCTCCTCGTCATCGGCCTGATGCCCTACGGGCCGGCGCTGGCGCTCGCCGGGCTCCTCGCCACCGCCGCGTGGTACGGCCGCGAGCAGGCCGTCCACGGCGGCGCGTCCGGACCCGACGAGGAGCAACTCGCCCGCCTCCAGGCCGTGTACGAGGCGCTCGTGCCGTGCTTCGCCTCGCCCGCCGACACCGCGGAAGACCCGCTGTACGCACTCGAAGGGGACTTCGAGCGGGTCTTCGAGAACTACACCTTCTGCGACGAGGGACGCCTCTCACGGCTGCGGCTGCACTACCCGGCGCACTTCGAGGACAGCGACCCGCACCAGCGCTTCCGCGTCGAGCAGCTTCTCTCGGCGAAGTGCGGGCGCGGCCGCGAGTACCGCTTCAACTGGGACGAGGAGCGCAACCGCCTGGAGATGGCCGCGCTCGCACCGCTCCACACCGGCATCGCGGCACAGCGGTTCGTCACGGGGGCCGGGGAGGTCGTCCTGGGGTTCACCGACGCGAGCGACGTGCGCAGGACCGTGCCCGTCGCCGTCGGCGGGGACGAGGAGCCGCACGACGTACCGCCCGTCGTCTGGCGGACCGGCGGCAAGTCCCGCGAGCCGCACCTCCTCGCGCTCGGCCTGCCGGGGTCGGGGACGACCACGCTGCTGCGCAGCATCGCGCTCCAGGCGCTGACGGCCGGCGGCGAGATCGTCGTCGTCGACGGCGAGGGCAGCGGGGAGTTCGCCTCGCTCACGGGGCGGCGGGGCGTGCTCGGCGTCGAGTCCTCGCTGAGCGGCGCGGTGGCGACCCTGGAGTGGGCCGTCCACGAGACCGAGCGCCGGCTCCTCGCCGCGAGCAGGGCCCGCGAACAGGGCCGACCGCTGCCGGCCGACGCGACCCGCCCGCTGTGGCTCCTCCTCGACCACCCCGCCGTCCTGAGCCACCTCGCCGACGCGCAGGACAGGCGCGACCCGCAGGAGTTGCTCCAGGTGCCGCTGCGGCACGGAAGGGCCGCAGGCGTCACGGTCGCCGTCGCGGAACAGCTCGACGCGGCCGACGAGTTGGGGCAGGCGGTGCGCGCCCACACCAGGGCGCGCACGGTACTCGGCCCCGTCTCACGGGAGCAGGCGCGCGAGGTCCTCGGAGAGGCCCCGCCCTCGACCCCAGGCCCCGGCACCCCGGCGGGCCGCGGCCTCGCGCGGCTCGGGTCCGGGCCCGTGCTGCGGCTCCAGGTCCCCGCCACGCCCGACCCGTACGACGACGCGGCGGCCGCGCGCGAGCGCGACGCGGTGCTCGCACTGCTCCCCGAGCGCACCGCGCACCCCGGACCCGTGCCGCAGGCGGGCTGAGCACCGCGGCCGCTCAGGCGACCTGGGAACGCGGGGCGTCCGTCGCGGTGGCCGCGCCTTCCGCGACGAGCGCCGCGGCGCGCGCGAGCCGGCCGACCGCCTCGTCGGCGAGGGGGTCGGCGACGGTGAACGGGAGGCGTACGTATCCCTCGAAGGCCCCGTCGACGCCGAAGCGCGGGCCCGAGGGAACCCGCACGCCGAAGCGCTCGGCCACCTCCGCGATACGCGAACCGGAGAGGCCGCCCGTCCGCGTCCAGAGGGTGAGGCCGCCTCGCGGCACCTGGAACTCCCAGTCGGGGAGGTGCCGTCGGAGCGCGGCGACGAGCGCGTCGCGGTTGGCCGCCGCGCGGGCACTGCGGTCGGCGAGCGCCGCCTCCCAGCCGCCGCTGGTGAGCAGCCGGGCGACGGCGAGCTGCTCGAGGACGGGGCTGCCGAGGTCGGCGAAGGCGCGAGCGGCGACGAGCCGGCGCACGACCTCAGGCGCGGCACGGACCCAGCCGATGCGCATCCCCGCCCAGATCGACTTGCTCACGGACCCGACGGTCACCACGGCCGAGCCGCCGGGGTCGAACGAGGCCATCGGCGGCGGGTCCCCTGCGTCGGGGTCGAAGGCGATGTCGGCCATGGTCTCGTCGGCGACGAGGACCGTGCCGGCCGACCGTGCCGCGTCCACGAGTGCGCGGCGGTCCTCGGCGGAGGCGAGGGCGCCCGTCGGGTTGTGGAAGTCCGCGACGACGTACGCCATCCGCGGCGCCGACTCGCGCAGCACACCGCGCCAGGCGGGCACGTCCCAGCCGCCGAGACCCGCGGTCATCGGTACGGCGACGAGCCGCGCCCCCGAATCCCGCAGAAGCTGGAGGACGTTGGCGTACGACGGGTGCTCGACGGCGATCCGCCTGCCCTGCGGCGCCAGCAGCCGGGCGAGGGCCGCGACGGCGCCCATGGCGCCGGTGGTGACCATGATCTGTTCCGGCATCGTCGGCACGCCGCGTGCGGTGTACCGGTCGGCGAGGGCGCGGCGGAGGGCGGGGAGTCCCGCGGGGTAGTCGCCGTGGGTGTGGGTGTAGGGCGCCAGGTCGTCGAGGGCGCCGCGGAACGCCTCGGCGAGGTGCGGCTCGGGTGCCGGCAGCGCGGCGCAGGCGAGGTCGATGACGGCGCCGGTCGACTCGGGCGGCAGCGGCATGAGGCCGCGGGTCGGGGGTGGGCTCCCGGCCGGCACCGCCGTCCAACTCCCGGCACCCCGGCGGGACTCGAGGAACCCCTCGGCACGCAGCGCCTCGAAGGCCGCGGCGACGGTGGTGCGGCTGACGGAGAGCGCGGCGGCGAACTCGCGTTCGGCGGGGAGGCGCGTGGCGACGGGCACCCGGCCCTCCAGGACGAGCAGGCGTATCCCCTCGGCGAGCGCGCGGTAGGCCGGGGTGCGAGTGTCGGTGCGCTGCTGGGAGCCGAGGAGCCGCGCGAGTTGAGCGGCGCCCACCGCCGAGTTCCATCGTGCCGACACAAGTCCACCTCTCCACGATTGGCCATGGAACTGGCCCCTACCGACGCCTCAGAGTGCCACGGAACGCAGAACAGAACCAGAAGGAGTGGGGTACGTGGACCGATCGCAGGGCCCGGGTAGGCAGTTGCCGCGGCGGCTCGTCCAGTTGTACGCGGGGCTCGTGCTCTACGGGGCGAGCGCGGGGCTGATGGTCCGCGCCGACCTCGGACTCTCCCCCTGGGACGTCTTCCACCAGGGCGTCGCCACCCACCTCGGGCTCTCGATCGGCACCGTCTCCGTCGCCGCCGGCGCGCTGCTCCTCCTCGCCTGGTGGCCGCTGCGGGAGCGTCCGGGACTCGGCACCGTCTCCAACGTGATCCTCGTCGGACTCTCGCTCGACGCGCTGCTCGCGCTCGTGTCCGAGCAGCACGCGCCGGCGTCGCGGGTCGCGCTGCTCTGCGCCGGCATCCTCCTCAACGGGCTCGCCACCGGCCTCTACCTCGCCGCCAGCTTCGGCGCCGGCCCGCGCGACGGGCTGATGACGGGGCTGCACCGCGTCACGGGGCGCTCGGTGCGCCTCGTCCGCACGCTCATCGAACTCACCGTTCTCGCCTGCGGGTTCGCGCTCGGCGGCGGGCTCGGCGTGGGCACGCTGGCGTACGCGGTGGCGATCGGCCCGCTCGCGCAGGCGTCGTTGCGGTACTTCACGCCGCCCCCGCGGGCCGCGGGCCCGACCGAGGGCGCGATACTGCGGCCGTGAGCGACACACAGCACGGGCCGCGCCCCGGCCATCCCTTCCTCGGCCTGCCGTCCCCGCTCGCCTTCGCGCACCGCGGCGGGACGGCGGGCGGCCTGGAGAACACGCACGCGGCCTTCGCCCGCGCCGTGGAGCTCGGTTACCGCCACCTGGAGACGGACGTGCACGCCACGGCCGACGGCCGGCTCGTCGCCTTCCACGACGCCACCCTCGACCGCGTCACCGACGGCGGCGGCACCATAGCCGACCTGCCCTGGGACGAAGTGCGCCGCGCCAGGGTCGCGGGGAGCCAACCGGTGCCGCTCTTCGAGGAATTGCTCCGCGCCTTCCCCGGGGCGCGCTGGAACATCGACGTCAAGGCGGAGCCGGCGCTGGCGCCGCTCCTCGACGTGCTCGCCGCGCACGACGCGTGGGACCGCGTCTGCGTCGGCTCCTTCGACGAGAGCCGCGCGGCCCGCGCCCGCGCACTCGCCGGCGGGCGGCTGGCCACCTCGCTCGGCACCAGCGGCGTCCTCGCCCTGCGGCTGCGCGCCTGGGGCCTGCCGGTGCGCCCGCGGGCGAGCGCCGTGTGCGTGCAGGTCCCGGAGCAGCGGTACGGGGTGCGCGTCGTCGACCGCTCCTTCGTCCGCGCCGCGCACGCGCTGGGGCTGCAGGTCCACGTGTGGACCGTCAACGAGCCGTCGCGGATGGCCGCCCTCCTCGACCTCGGCGTCGACGGCCTGATCACCGACGACCTGGAGGCCCTCCGCGAGGTCCTCGCCTCCCGCGGCACCTGGCCCCCCGACCGCAGGACGGCCTCGGACTGAGCCGCTGCCGTCCCCGCCCGAACCGCGTACGGGCGGGCGCGGTAGCGTCCCGGCTCACCGGCGCGGCGCGCCGGGGGGCGACGAGCACGGAGGGGACCGCGTGGAGGCGACCGAGGAGCGGACCGGGGACCCGTCCGCCGAGCGACGGCGCGAGCAGCGCGGCTGGTACTTCTACGACTGGGCCAACTCGGTCTTCGCCACGAGCGTCCTCACCGTCTTCCTCGGCCCGTACCTGACGGAGGTCGCCAAGTCGGCGGCGGACGCCGAGGGTTACGTGCGCCCGCTGGGGATACCCGTCGCGGCCGGCTCCTTCTTCGCGTACGCGGTCTCCGCCTCGGTGCTCCTCTCCCTCCTGGTGATGCCGCTCGCGGGGGCCGTCGCCGACCGCTCGGGGCGCAAGAAGCCGATGCTCGCCGTCTCCGCCTACGTGGGGGCCGCCGCGACCACCGGGATGTTCTTCCTCGACGGGGACCGCTACCTCCTCGGCGGCGCGCTGCTCGTCGTCGCCAACGTGGCCTTCGCGGTCTCCGTCGTCGTGTACAACGCCTTCCTCCCGCAGATAGCCGAGCCGCACGAGCGGGACGGCGTCTCGGCGCGGGGGTGGGCGTTCGGCTACGTCTCCGGCGCCCTCGTCCTCGCACTCGACCTGGGGCTCTTCCTCGGCCACGAGTCCCTGGGGGTCGAGGAGTCGACGGCGGTGCGGATCTGCCTCGCCACCGCGGGGCTGTGGTGGGGCGTCTTCACCCTCGTCCCGCTGCGGCGGCTCAGGGAGCGGGCCGCGGCCCGCCGCGGCAGTTCCGCGGCCGGGGCGCTCGGCGGCGGCTGGCGCCAACTCCTCTCGACACTGCGGGAGTTGCGCGCGTATCCGCTCACCCTGCTCTTCCTCCTGGCGTACCTCCTCTACAACGACGGCATCCAGACGGTGATCACCCAGGCGTCCGTCTACGGGGCGGAGGAGCTCGGCCTCGACCAGACGACGCTGATCGGTGCGATCCTCCTCGTCCAGGTGCTCGCGATCGGCGGTGCGCTCCTCCTCGGGCGGCTCGCCGACCGGTACGGCGCCAAGCGCACCGTCCTCGGCTCGCTCGTCGCGTGGACGGCCACGGTCACGGCCGGGTACTTCCTGCCCGCCGGCGCACCGGGCTGGTTCTTCGTCCTCGCGGCCGCGATCGGGCTCGTCCTCGGCGGGAGCCAGGCGATATCCCGCTCCCTCTTCTCCCACCTGATCCCCGCGGGCAAGGAGGCGGAGTACTTCTCGCTGTACGAGGTGAGCGACCGCGGCACGAGCTGGCTGGGACCGCTCCTCTTCGGCCTCGCCTACCAGCTCACGGGCAGCTACCGGGTGGCGATCCTGTCGCTCGTCGCCTTCTTCGCCCTCGGCTTCGCGCTGCTGCTGCGGGTGCCGATCAGGCGCGCCGCGGCGGCCGTCGGGAACAGTGTCCCGGAGCGGATTTAGAACATCGCGGCGGGGGCGGGTAGTGTACGCCTTCGGCCCGCCGGCTGGACCGTTACTGCACGACAGGGGGATGTGGACGCCGGGTGACATCTCCTGCCGGAGGTGACAAGCCGGCCACCGACGGGTACCGATCTGCACGGTTTTCACCACTTTCCTCCGCGAAGTGGCGGCACGACGGGCGACGCATGTCCCTTGACGGGAATCATCACCGCCGACCGGACGTTGACCGGATGACGACAACAGCGACATCTGTCCTGTGGGCGACAAGCCCGGGAGGCACGAATTCATGAGTGAGCGAGCTCTCCGCGGCACGCGACTCGTGGTGACCAGCTACGAGACCGACCGCGGCATCGACCTGGCCCCGCGCCAGGCCGTGGAGTACGCATGCCAGAACGGACATCGATTCGAGATGCCGTTCTCGGTAGAGGCCGAAATCCCGACCGAGTGGGAGTGCAAGGTGTGCGGCGCCCAGGCACTCCTCGTCGACGGGGAGGGCCCCGAGGAAAAGAAGGGGAAGCCCGCGCGGACGCACTGGGATATGCTCATGGAGCGGCGCACCCGCGAGGAGCTCGAAGAGGTTCTCGCCGAGCGCCTCGCCGTGCTGCGTTCGGGCACGATGAACATCGCCGTGCACCCGCGCGACGACGGCACGAACAACAAGCGCAAGTCCGCCTGACCCGGTACCGGGCGGAAGGGAGCGGCCCGCACCCCTCGGGGTGCGGGCCGCTCCTTCGTTGCGCGCTCACTCCCTGCGGCCGGAGTCCCCACCGTCCTGCTCGTCCTCGCGGATGACTTCGCCCTGCACCACCTTGCCGTCGGGGCGGTGCATGCGCACCTGCTCCTCCGCCCTGCGCGCCTGCTGGTACGCGTCACCGAGACCGCCGGTGCGGCGCTCCAGCAGCCGCACGGTGCCGCGGCGCAGCAGCCGGGCCGTCGGCGGGAAGAGGCAGAGCAGCCCGGCGACGTCGGAGACGAACCCCGGGACCATGAGGAGCAGGCCGCCGAGCATCGCCAGCCCGTTGCCGCGGCGCTCCGTGTCCTTCTCCGTCTCGGGCGCCTCCCCGCGCGCGGCGGCGGCCTGGGCCTTCTGGACCGCGTCCGTGAGGTTCCGCCAGGCGCGGCGCCCGGCGCGCTTGATCGCGAGGGCGCCGGCGAAGAAGCCGGCGACGAGGAGGAGCAGCACGACGCCCCAGCCCGCTGCGTCGGCGACGACGGTGAAGAGCCAGATCTCCAGCACGGCCCAGGCGGCCACGCCCAGCGGCAGGAGACTCACCCCCCGGCGTCGCCTGCCGGGCCCGGCGGGACGGCCGTCTCCCCCGCCGGGCTCTTCGCGGGGGGACTCGAACGGATTGGGTGCACGGCTCGTCATGGTTCAAGTGTGCCTGCGACCGAGGAGTTTCCGAACTCGGCCCTGCACGCCCCAGGCGGTCACCCGCCACACCGCCTCGGCGACGATGTCGCGGTTCATCTTGGAGTCGCCCCGCTCCCGGTCGGCGAAGGTCACGGGGACCTCCACGACCTGGTAGCCGCGCTGCACCGCGCGGTTGGTCAGGTCGATCTGGAAGCAGTACCCCTGCGAGACGACGGTGGCGACGTCGATCCCCTCCAGCGTCTCCCTGCGGAAGGCCCGGAAGCCCGCCGTCACGTCGTGGACGGGCACGCTCAGCAGCAGCCGCGCGTAGGTGCTGGCACCGCGGGACAGGACCCACCTGCTCCGCGGCCAGTTGACGACGCGGCCGCCCGGCACCCATCGCGAGCCGATCACCAGGTCGGCGCCGCGCAGCGCGGTGAGCAGGCGCGGCAGCTCCTCGGGGCGGTGCGAGCCGTCGGCGTCCATCTCGACGAGGACGTCGTAGCCGCGCTCGCAGCCCCACTCGAAGCCGGCGAGGTAGGCGGCGCCCAGCCCCTCCTTGCCCTGGCGGTGGAGGACGTGCACATGGCCGTCCTCGGCGGCGAGTTCGTCGGCGAGCTTCCCCGTGCCGTCGGGGCTGTTGTCGTCGGCGACGAGGACGTGCGCGGCGGGGACCGACTCCCGCAGCCGCCCGACGACCTCCGTGAGGTTCTCCGCCTCGTTGTACGTCGGGATGATCACCAGGACCTCGCCGAGGGGTCCGTTGTGCCGCCGTGCGCCGTTCTCGTCGTTCACCTGTGCTGATCCTCCCGCCGACCGGCTTCGGCTCCGTCCTGCCCGTACTGTGCCCGCCTCCGGCCGACGAAGAGCGCGGCGACGCACGAGAGTCCCCCGAGCACGGCGAGCGCCCACTCGGGTCCCGCGCCGACCCGGTCGGCGAGGGTCTGCTCGTCGCGCAGCGGGAGGTCGGCGGTGAGGACGTCGGAGGTGAACTCCTCGGTTCGCTGCTCGACGGTGCCGTCGGGGCCGACGACCGCGCTGATGCCGCTGGTGGCCGCCGTCACGACGGCCCTGCCGTGCTCGACGGCGCGCAGCTCCGACATCGCGAGCTGCTGCTCCGGCTGCCCCGTGTTGCCGTAGGTGGCGTTGTTGGTCTGGACGACGAGGGCGCGCGCGCCGTCGTTGACGGTGTCGCGGGGGATCTCGTCGTAGGCCACCTCGAAGCAGATGACGTCGCCGAGACGGGCCGGGCCGACCTGGAGGACGCCGGTGCTGTCGCCCGGGTAGAAGTCGCGCGGCACGCGCTCCAGCCGGCTGATCACCTTGCTCAACTCCTCGCGGAACGGCACGTATTCGCCGAACGGCACCGGGTGCTGCTTGGTGTACGAGGCGCCCGGCCCCTTCTTCGGGTCCCAGACGATGCCCTGGTTCTCCACGTACCCGCTCTCGGTGGGGTGGTCGACGAGGGCGCCCACGAGGATCGGGACGCCGATCGCGCGGGACGCCTCGTCGATGCGGGCGCGCGCCTCGGGGTACTTGTACGGATCGAGGTCCGAGGCGTTCTCCGGCCAGATGACGAGCTCGGGGCGCGGGGTCTCGCCACTGCGGACGCGCTTCGCCAGGTCGAGGGTGGCGTCGACGTGGTTGTTGAGGATCTTCATCGGGCGGCCGAGGAAGTTCATGCCCGGCTGCTGCACGTTGCCCTGGACCACGGCGATCCGCGCCGAGTCGTCGGCGGCGGTGTGGACGGGCACCGCGTGACCGGCCGCCGTCGAGCCGGCAGCGACGACGAGCGCGGAGGCGGCCACCGCGTACCGGCGCCCGCCGGACCGGCCGCGCAGGCGCACCAGGTGCACGGCGGCGAGCGCGAGCGCCGCGAGTGCCGTACCGGTGAGCGCCACCGCGAAGGTGACGAGCGGGGCGCCGCCGAGCGCGGCCAACGGCGTATACGGGGAGCCGGTGTTGGCGAAGGCGAGTCGCCCCCAGGGGAAGCCGCCGAAGGGGAGGCGGTCCCTGGCGAACTCCTCGGCGACCCACAGGCAGGCGCCCCACAGCGGCCACAGCGGCAGCCGCGAGACGCCCGCGAGCGCGGCGCCGAGCAGGGCGAGGAAGAGCCCCTGGAGGAAGGCGAGGCCGACGACGGCGTCCCAGCCGACCGTGTGCAGCCACTTCAGCAGGACGAAGAAGAACGGCCATCCGAAGGCGAGCCCGAGCCAGGCGCCGCGCAGCAGCGGGCGGCGGCGTACGCCTCCGGGTACGCGCGCCGGGCCGCGGGTGAGCAGGCTCAGCGCGGCGACGGCCACGAGCGAGAGCGGCCAGACCCCGTACGGCGGGAACGCGTACGCGAGCGCCGCACCGGCAGCGACGGCCAGCACCGTCGGCCCCGCGTTGCGGCGGAGGAGAGCCACCGCACGCGCCCGGCGCGTGGGCCGCGCCCCGCCCGACTCGTCGGGTCCTGCGGGGCGTCGGGGGCCGTCGCCCGGTCCGGTGGTCGCGGGCGCCTCTCCGTCGGGCTCCTCCTCTGCGCCCCCCAGGGGGGAGCCGCGCTGGGCGGAGGTGTGGGTGGTGTCGGAGCCCGATGGCACGGTCGCGCCTTCCTGCTGGTCGTGCGGTGGTGAGCAGACGGTACAACGACTCGGCGCGACGGCGGGCGCGGGGAGCGAAGGCTGGGCGGGAAGCCCGGAATGCTCCCGCTGCGCGGGCGCGCGGGAGGGGACTGCGGATCGGGGCCCGGTTGCCCTTCGGGCCGACCTGGGGCCCGCTGGCTGCGGGTCGACCGAGAGCCGTTGTCTACTGAGCATCCGGGCCCCGCCCGGGGTCGCACCCGCCGACCGGTCGGCCGCTCCCGCGTCCGCGCCGCCGGCACTGGACCTGGCTCCCAGCGGTGGTGTGCCGGTGCGGCGCACCACCCCGTGGCCCAGTGGCGTTCAACGGCTGCGCGAAAGATCCCCGGTCGGACGTCCTGTGGTGGACTCGGCCGAACCTACCCGTCGACTGGCGCCGCCTGTCAACTGCCCTCCGGCCTGGGATGTTTCGGCGAATCAGCAGGTCAGTGCCGAGGGCTCAAGGGGTCGACGGCGGCCTCTCGGCGCGCCGTTCGGCAGGATGGAGCAGCGGTCGTCACTCGTTCGGCCCGGCGTAGACGGTGCGACCGCCGACCACCGTGCGCAGACAGACCGGGAGTTGGCCGCCCGGCGTGAGGTCGGGCAGCCCTGGAGTGCCCGAACGCGGGTCCGTCGACCAGCCGGCGACGCGGTCGTCGGGGGTCTGCACGACGAGTTCGCCGGCGCTCCAGAGCGCGTAGTCGGCCGGCGCGCCGGGGACGAGGACGCCCGCGTCGTCGCGGCCGACGGCACGCCAACCCCCGCGCGTGTGCGCGGTGAACGCGCCGCGGACCGAGATGCGGTGCTCCGGGGTGCGGTGGAACGCGGCGGCGCGGACGGCCGCCCACGGGCCGAGCGGCGTGACCGGGCTGTCGGAGCCGACGGCGAGGGGCACTCCGGCCCGCTGCATCGCGGCCAACGGGTTGAGCGTGCGGGCGCGTTCGGCTCCGAGACGGGCCGCGTACATGCCGTCCTGGCCGCCCCACGCGGCGTCGAACCCCGGCTGGACCGACGCGGTGAGGGCGTACTCGGCGAAGGCGGCGACAGTGCGCTCGGTGAGCATCTCCGCGTGCTCGATGCGGTGGCGGGCGGCGCGGACGCGCGCGATGCCGAGCCGGTCGGCGGCGCGGGCGACCCCGGCGACGACGGTCTCCAGCGCGGCGTCGCCGATGGCGTGGAAGCCGGCCTGGACGCCGGCCTCGGTGCAGGCGGCGACGTGGGCGGCAACTGCGTCGGCGTCCAGGTGGGCGAGGCCGGTGTGGGCTTCGTCGGCGTACGGCTGGGAGAGGTGGGCGGTGCGGCTGCCGAGGGAGCCGTCGACGAAGAGGTCGCCCGCAGCGCCGAGGGCGCCGAGCTCCTTGATCGCCCGCGCCTCCTTCGCCGTCGTCACCGCCTCGCCCCAGTACCCGAAGACGCGCGGGCCCGGCTCCTCCTCGGCGAGGGCGAGGAGTTCGGCGAGGTCGTCGGTGCCCGAGATCTCGGGGCCCGCGCACTCGTGGAGCGAGCCGACGCCGAGCGAGGCGGCGTGCGCTCTGGCGGCGCGCTGGGCCTCGCGGCGCTGGACGGGGGTGAGGTCGCGGTGGGCCGCCTCGCGGACGGCATGGTGCGCGTCGCCGGTGAGCGGGGAGGCGGGCGCGTAGCCGGCGAGTTGCGTGACGTCGGGGACACGGTCGAGGAGCGCGGTGCTCGCGAGGCCGGAGTGGACGTCGATGCGCGAGAGGTAGAGGGCGCGGCCGCCGGCCGCCTCGTCGAGCTCGGCGCGGGAGGGGTGGCGGCCTTCGGGCCAGGCCGAGGAGTCCCAGCCGGTGCCGAGGAGAACGCGGTCGTGGGGGTGGGCGGCCGCGTGCGCGCGGATCCGGGCGAGCGCGTCCGCGAGGTCGGTGGCGCCGGCGAGGTCGAGGCCCGTGAGGGCGAGTCCGGTGGCCGTGGTGTGCACGTGCGCATCGGTGAACGCGGGGGTGACGAGGGCCCCTTCGAGGTGGACGACCTCGTCGACACCGTCGGCGAAGGAGTCGGCCGCACCTTCCGAGCCGACCCACGCGAGCGTGTCGCCTTCGACGACCATCGCGGTGGCGAAGGGGTCGGCGGGGCTGTGTACCTCACCGCCGCGGAGGAGCACGGTGCGGGGGCTCGGGGCGGTGCTGTGGCTCATGGGACCAGTCTCGCGCCTCGGACGGGTGCGGCGTGCGCCGGGGTCGCACGTCCGGTCGTTCCGGGAGCGCGCGCCGGGTCACAGGCGGGGCGGGCGCGCCTCGTACGGCGTGGAGAGGACGACCGTCGTGCGGGTGGAGACGCCGGAGAGCGAGCGGATGCGCGCCAGCAGGTGCTCCAACTCGATCGGGGTGGCGACGCGGACCTTGAGGATGTAGTTCTCGTCGCCGGCCACGCTGTGGCACGCCTCGATCTCCGGCACCTCGGCGAGGCGCTCCGCGATGTCGTCGGGGGCGCTCGGGTCGAAGGGCTTCACGGAGATGAAGGCGGTGAGCGGAAGCCCGACGGCCTCGGCGTCGACGAGCGCCGTGTACCCCTTGACGACGCCCCGCTGCTCCAGTCTCCGCACCCGCTGGTGCACGGCGGACGTGGACAGGCCGGTCGCCTTGCCCAGGTCCGTGTAGCTCATCCGCCCGTCCTTGACGAGCAGTTCCACGATCTGCCGGTCGAGTTCCTCCACGGTGGATCACCGTACTGCCCCGCGCACGGTGCGCACAGCCCGACCGCTCCGACCGCCCGGACGGACGCCCGCACTCCGTGTGACCAAGGCCACACGGACGTCCAACGACGAGGTGTGCCACAGCGATTACCCGACGAACGCGCAGGGAAGTGCTTGCTGTGGCCGGCGCCCCGGCCGAACCATCCGAGGGGGATATTCCATGCGCACCATGAAGCCGGCCACCGACGAACGCACCCGCGAGGCCCCGGAGTCCGAGCGGCCCGACTCCGCTGACGAGAGCGGCACTTACGAGATCTACCGCGTCGAGTGCCCGGACTGCCGGCAACCGATCGCCCTGCTGGCACAGGAGGAGACGCTGCCACCGCACGGCTTGTGCGCCACCCCGTGGGACCCGTTCGGACTGACGTCGTGCGAGGGTGCCGGGCGCAGCGCAGCCGACGCCCGGCCGCTCGGGGACGACGGCGGCCCGCACGAGGGCGGGGCAGCCGAACTCCTCGCGCTGCCCGAGGGATTGGACTGGCGGATGCAGCCCTTCTCGCACGCCGGCGTGGCGACGGCGCTGAGCGCGGCGCCCCGCGTCTAGCCCGACGCGCCCGCAGCCGCCTGGCGGCGGCGTCGGAGGCGGCCCCCGGTGCTGGATCGTGGCGGGGCGCTCCTTCGCCGTGAACTTTCCACTGCCGACGGGGAGTTGGCCGATCCGTTGCCGCCTCGGCCCGCGCGTGGCCGCGAGCCGATGGATGACCGGACCACCCGGCGGAATGGGCAACGGCGGGGGGCGGCGGGG
>NZ_AJTQ01000266.1 GCF_000262345.1 Streptomyces xiaopingdaonensis
CAACGGCGGGTGCCGCAGGTCGCCCAGTGCTTCCCGTTGGCGGCGGCGAACCGGTGTCAAGGGCAGCCGGCCGCCCTTGTACGGGCCGGCAAGCGGTGACGAGGCCCCGAGGGGCCACGCGGACCAGGCGCCACCGACATCGGTGGCGCCTGGTCCGCGGCGGAGCCGCAGTTCCTCGGCCTCGACCGCAGTGCCCTCGTCTTCCTCTGCCCGGGGACCTTCCGTCGACGAACCGGTGAGCAACGCTGGATGTCGCTCCAGCGGCTTCCGACCCCTAAGGTCTCCGGAAAACTGAACGACATCTGCTTCGCCGACCACGCGGGCCGGGACCTCGCGCTCGACCGGAGGACGGGCAGGAGACGAGGCGTGCCCCTCCTCCGTCACCCGGCTCCGGAGACCCTGGTGCGCCCTTCGGGCGACACCGTCGCCCTTTCCGTCCCGCGCGCGTCCCCGAAGCGGCGCACGGCGACGTCGTCGGAGCGTCCGTGTTTCGCGACGTGGCCGTTGCCGCGGCCTCCGGCGCGGCGCGAGCCGCCGGCAGACGGGCGGTACCGGTCGCGATGCCGAACGGTCAGGAGCCGGCCGCAGCCGGAAGGAGCCCCGTGGCCGTGTCGCGCCGGGGTGCAGCGAGTGCTGCTGTGCTGTCACGATCGGCGGCCCGCTGTCCCTGCGGCGCCGGCCGTGGTGTGGGATGGCGGGGAGCATGACAAGAAAGAGGGGGAACTGTGGCAGGAACGAGAGCCCAGAGCCTGCGGAGGGCGGCGACGGAGGCCGCTTCCGGCGGCGCTCCCCGGCAGGCGGCGGAACAGGAGCTCCGTCACCGTACGGGGCGCTCCTCCGGACGCGAGCCGGATGCGCGGGCACAGGAGAAGCACGGCGAGGCCGGTCGGGAGACGGACGAGTCGCGGGCCGAGGGCATGGACCCGGCGGACTTTCCGGCCGCCCGGGAGCAGGGGGGTTCCCTGGCCACCGTGCTGAAGCAGCGGACCGTGGCGCTTGTCGAGGCGGGCGAGGCGCTGAACCAGAGCGAGCACAAGCGCGAGGAAGGAGAGCAGGTCCACGAGATATGCCCGATGGTCCTGCCGAAGGGACGGTCCTTCCTGAGCATGCTGCCGGTGCTCTCGCTGCTGCTCCTCGGAGTGGTCGGGACCGCGGTCGTCTCGGCCGTCGACGACTCCCCCCTGAGCAATCCGCTCTTCGGGCTGCACTACTGGATCGTCTCCGTGGCGGCGGTCGCCTTCGTGTGGTGGCGACAGGGCATGGTGATGGTCCCGGACGGCTGCCAGGCGCTGATCACCCGGTTCGGGAAGCTGGAGAAGGTCGTCGGGCCCGGCCGGGTCGTGCTGATCAGCCCGTGGAAGCGGGTCTCGTACATCGTCAACACCACTCGTGAATACCCCTTCAACGCCCCGGTGCGGGAAGCTCCCACCAAGGGCGGGGTGAAGGCGTCCATCGATCTGTTCATCCAGTTCCGGATCAGCGATCCGACGGAGTTCGTCTACACGCTCGGCGCGGTGCGGGGCTTCGAGGAGAAGCTGAGCAACGCCGTGAGCGAGACCATCCGGAGCCTGATCTACGAGCAGGAGGCCGCCGGGATCTACGACATGGTCGGCGAGGACACCGGGCGGCTGCTGGAACAGCTCAACCAGCAGTTCCGGCCCGCGGTCGAACTGACCAACGCCAACATCACCCACGCCGAGCCGGCCGACCGCGGATACCGCATGGACCTGGCGGCGCCGGAGATGGTGCGCATGGCGAAGGACGCCTACACGCACGAGTACGCGCTGATGCTGCGCAAGGAGCAGGACGAGGGCGACCTTTCGAAGGAGCTGGCGACCAGCCACGAGACGCTTTCGGCCATCCAGGCGGACATCGCCCATTACCAGGCGCAGATGGACACCGCCGTGGAGCGCGAGACCAACCGCGCGCAGGCGCTGGCCCGTCAGCGCTACGTCCAGGCCGAATCCGAGGCGAACGCCAACGCGGCGCTGCTCGAGGCCCAGGCGCTCGACATCCGGGCCGTGACGGCGGCCGAGGCGCCGGAGATCCTCGAATACCGCTACGAGCAGCAGATCCTCGACGCCCTGGAGCAGGTCGCCGACCACCTGCCGCGCCTGGTGCGGATCGGCGGCACCAGCCAGGGCGGCGACGCAGCCGGGGTCGACTTCCTGCGTCTCGCCCGTGAACTCATCGGGCAGCACGGGGGCGAGCTGTTCACGGAAGCCGACATGTCGGCCGTACGGGAGCGGCTCGACGAGGTCGCCGCACGTATCGCCGAGCGCGAGAGCGAGATCGGTGCGCTGCTGGAGGCCGACCGGCCCACGGTGTCCCGGACGGCGCCGGACGCAGCGGGCGCCTCGGAGGAATCCGGCACTCCGGGGGCACCCGACGCCCCGAAGGGCACCACAGACGGCTCGGCGAGCGGCGATCCCGGCGACCCGGGCGACCCGGGCGCTCCCGACGTCCCGTACTTCTCCGAGGAGGCCGGTCAGTGAGCAGCATGCACACCAATCGCAGGTCGGTCATCACCGAGGCGGTGGCCCCCTGGAGCGACATCGCCCAACTGCTGCGGGGCGGCGAGGCGGGCACCCTGGTTCCGGTCATCATCCCGCGGCACCTGCGCCGGCTGTGGTGGATGCTTCCGCTGTGGCTCGGCCTGTTCGCGCTGCTGTCCGGGGTGATGCTCTCGCTGCGCGGGGCGGACTCGGACGGGGCTTCCGATCTCGCCTACGGCGCGCTGGCCGGGCTCTCCTACGCCGTCGGCGCCGTCCTCGTGCTGATCGGCGCGCTGTGGTGGTGGCGGTCCTCGATCGTGGAGATCGAGCAGGGCACCCACGGCGTGCTGACCCGGTACGGCGCCGTCGTCCGCACCCTGGACGCGGGCCGGCACTACCTGTGGCACCCCTGGTCGCGGGTGGACTTCGTGGTCGACACGGCCACCGAGATCCCGTACTCGGCCCCGGTGATGGCCTGCCCCACGCAGGAGAACGTGCCGCTGCGGTCGATCGAGTTCTTCCTGAAGTTCCGCATCACGGACGCGGTGCTGTTCGTCCGCACGATCGGCGCGGGCAACTTCGATCTGGTGCTCTCCAGCGCCGTCCAGGACGCCATCAGGCAGCGGGCCCGCCAGGTGCACACCGAGCACGCGTACGACCTGCGGGGCTCCGACGTGGCCGACATGCAGGAACTGCTCAACCGGTTGCTCTCCCGCTACGGCGTCCGCATCACCGGCTCCAACATCCCGGACGTCCAACTGCCCGCCCAGTACCAGCAGCACCTGGCGACCCGGGAACGCGTCGCCAAGGAGCGCACGGCGTACGAGCAGGAGTGGGGCCTGCTCCGCAAGCGGCGGATCGACAGCCTGGGCATGGACATCGAGCGGGCGAAGAAGGTACGCGACGCGCGCATCGTCGAGGTGAACGCGGCGCTGAACAAGGCCCGCGAGGAGGTCGCCCAACTGCTGGAGGAGCAGGAGACCAACGCGCAGCGGGTCCGGTTCGAGATCGAGACGCGGGGCCGCAGCGGGCTGATCTCCGCCGAGAACGAGGCCCGTGCCCAGCGGGCGCTCGCCAAGGCGTACCGGGACAACCGCGCCGTGCTCCGGTACGAACTGGCTCGCCGCCGCCTCGAGGTGGGCGCCGAACTGGCCACGAAGGCACCGCGTCCGGTGGTCGTGCGCACCGACGGCGGCAGCGCCGGCACCGACGGCTCGGCCCTGTCCACCCTGCTCGCCGCCCAGTTGATGCCCGCTCTGTCCCAGCGGGCCGGGGAGGGCGGCCTCGGCAGCGGTGCGGCCGGGAACGCGGAGGACGTCGACTTCCGCGAGTGAGAGTCCCCGGCTGAATCCCGGGCGTGATCGCCGCCTCCGGCGCGGCGATCACGCCCGGGTGCGCACCTCGCGGCCGTGGGGGTGCGCCCGCGCGCACGGAACGAGACGCCGCCGACCGCCTTCCGGTGCTTTTTTCCACCGACGCCACGCTGCCCCGACGGCGCAGGCGCGGCTCCGGACGCGCCCACGAGCGGGGCGGTGCCTAGCGGCTCTCCTCGGGGCCCGCCAAGTGGCGTGCGATCACCGCGCGTTGGATCTGGTTGGTGCCCTCGACGATCTGCAGCACCTTCGCCTCCCGCATGTACCGCTCGACGGGGAAGTCGGTCGTGTAGCCGTACCCGCCGAGGAGTTGGACTGCGTCCGTGGTGACGCGCATGGCCGTGTCGGTGCAGAAGAGCTTCGCCATCGCCGCCTCCCGCCCGAAGGGCTCGCCCGCGTCGCGGCGCCTG
>NZ_AJTQ01000267.1 GCF_000262345.1 Streptomyces xiaopingdaonensis
GGCGCCGAGGTAGAGCGCCCGGCCGGCGGCGATGCCCGTCGCCATGTCGGCGAGCAGGAACCGCAACCCCTGGAAGTCGGCGAGCGGGCGGCCGAATTGGCGGCGCTCGGCGACGTAGCGGAGTGCCTCGTCGAGCGCCGCCTGGGCGACGCCGGTCGCGCAGGCCGCGATGCCGAGCCGGCCGCCGTCGAGCGCGGCGAGCGCCAGCGGGAAGCCGTCGCCCTCCTCGCCCAGGCGGCGCGAGTCGTCGACGCGGACGCCGTCGAAGTGGAGCTGAGCGGTGGGCGATCCGGCCATGCCCATCTTCTTCTCGGGGGGCGCGGGGCTGAGCCCCTCGGCGTCCCCGGGGACGAGGAAGGCCGTGATGCCGCGGGAGCCCTCGCCGCCGGTGCGCGCCAGCACGGTGTAGAAGTCGGCGACGCCGCCGTGCGTGATCCACGCCTTGGTGCCGTGCAGCACCCAGGTGTCGCCCTCGCGGACGGCGCGGGTGCGCAGGGAGGCGGCGTCGGAACCGGAGGTCGGCTCGGAGAGGCAGTAGGCGCCGAGAAGGCCGCCGCCGAGCATCTTGGGGAGGTGGGCTGCGCGTTGCTCCTCCGTGCCCGCCTGCGCGAGGGCGTGGCAGGCGAGGGAGTGGACGCTGGTGCCGAGTCCGACGGTGAGCCGCGCGGCGGCGAGTTCCTCGAGGACCTGGAGGTACACCTCGTACGGCTGGCCGCCGCCCCCGTGCTCCTCCGGGTACGGGAGGCCGAGAAGCCCGGAGCCGGAGAGCAGCGCGAAGAGTTTGCGGGGGAAGTTCCCCTCGCTCTCCTCCTGCGCCGCCACGGGGGCGATCTCGCGGGCGGCGATCTCGCGGACGAGCGCCAACAGTTCCCGTGCCTCCGGCGAGGGCAGTTCGCGCTCGACGGGCTGCGGACCGTACTCGAACATGGCAACGCTCTCCTTCTGTCACGCGCCGCGGCGCCGGCCGGGGTACGGCCGTACGTCGTCTGTCGTCGTCCCCGCGCCGGTGGCGGGGCTCGTGGGGCACCGCCCTCGTGTCCGCGATGGTGCACCTCCGGATCGCGGAGGTAGCTGACCAGCGGCTGCGGCGCGAAAGAGTATGCCCGATCGGGCGGTTGGCGTCACGGGACGAGCGAGGCCCACGAGGTGCACGGCGTCGAGCAGCGGGCGGGTTTTGGTCCACACCATTGACGCACTGGTCTAGTCCTTCTAGATTCCGGAGGCGTACAGCGTGTCCATGCCACTGCCCGCGACGGCACCCGCCGCACGCCCCGGTCCCCCGCCAGAGCCCAACTGCGGCTCTGCGCAAGGGGCACGGCGACGCGTCGTCGCACACGGCGGTGGCCGGCACCGCAACCGGCCGAAGCACCTTCGCTCCCCACTCAGCGAGGAGAGACATGCCCGGTTCCTCCCGGACCCCCCAACGCGCGCGCAGAAGACGGGTCTTCGCATTCCTCGGGGCCGCCTGCGCGGCGGTCCTCACCACGACGCTGCTCGCCGGCAGCGCCACCGCAGGCCCCTCCGAGACACCGACACAGCAGCCGGCGGCGGCCGAGCGCACCGTCGGCTACTTCACCAACTGGGGTGTCTACGACCGCAATTACCACGTGAAGAACATCGAGACCTCCGGCTCGGCGGAGAAGCTCACGCACATCAACTACGCCTTCGGCAACGTCACGGGCGGGCGGTGCGCCGTCGGCGACGGATACGCCGACTACGAGAAGGCGTACACCGCGGAGGAGTCGGTCGACGGCGAGGCCGACACCTGGGACCAGCCGCTGCGCGGCAACTTCAACCAGCTCCGCAAGCTCAAGGAGAGGCACCCGGACCTCAAGATCCTCTGGTCCTTCGGCGGTTGGACCTGGTCCGGCGGGTTCGGTGAGGCGGCGAAGAACCCCGCGGCCTTCGCCGAGTCCTGCTACGAACTCGTCAACGACGAGCGCTGGGCAGGCGTCTTCGACGGTATCGACCTCGACTGGGAGTACCCGAACGACTGCGGCCTCACCTGCGACGAGAGCGGGCCCGACGCCTTCACCGAGGTGGTCGAGGCGATGCGCGCCAAGTTCGGCGACGACCGTCTCGTCACCGCGGCGATCAGCGCGGACGCCTCCGACGGCGGCAAGCTCGACTCCACCGACTACGCCTCGGCCGCGCAGTACGTCGACTGGTACCTGCCGATGACCTACGACTACTTCGGCGCCTGGGACGCGCAGGGCCCCACGGCCCCGCACTCCCCGCTCACCGAGTACGACGGCATCCCGCAGGACGGCTTCAACACCCAGGCGACGATGGAGAAGTTGAAGTCGCTCGACATCCCGGCCGACAAGCTCCTCCTCGGCCTCGGCTTCTACGGCCGCGGCTGGACGGGCGTCAACGAGGACGCACCGGGCGGGAGCGCCACCGGACCGGCGCACGGCACCTACGAGGAAGGGATCGAGGACTACAAGGTGCTGAGCGAACGGTGTCCGGCCACCGGCGAGGCGGCCGGCACCGCCTACGCGCACTGCGGAAGCGAGTGGTGGAGCTACGACACCCCGCAGACCATCGGGAGCAAGGGCGACTGGGCCGCGGAACAGGGCCTGGGCGGCACCTTCTTCTGGGAGCTGAGCGGTGACACCGCGGACGGGGAGCTGATCTCCGCCATCAAGTAACCGCGGACCGCGGCCTCTTGGCCGCACCGTGGCCGCCGGGCACCCGCATCCGCCCGGCGGCCACCGGTGCGCCCGCCGAACTCGCCGGTCCCCGTCGAGAGTTGCTCTCGCGTGAAGCGGACGCCCCGACGTCCGGGCGTACAGGCTCCCCGACCGGCCGTGGACCGAGCCGGGTGGCGACGCGCCCCTTTTGCAGCGACGTGGAGAAACGCGACCCGGCGGCCGTCGAGGCGCTCCCCGCCGAGGACGTCGCCTCCGCCACTCCCGTGGCGCCGAGGCCGTACCGGGGAAGGCCGTTCACGGCCGCGGTCCTCCGCCGAGTGTCGCGTACCCGCGCGGAGTTCCCCTGCGGGCGGGAAGGCGACCACTCCCCGGTCTTCCGCGCCCCGACCGGTCAACGCCCGGCGCACGGCAGCGACTTCGCCTCGAGCGGGCACGTCGACGGACTCACCGTCATGGTGCGCCGCTCTCCGGCGCGCGGACGCTCGCGGAGACGGGGCCCGTGCGACCGGGCGCGTGCGGCGGCGGCCGGCTGAGTGAGCCGGCCGCCGCCTCATTCCCAGAC
>NZ_AJTQ01000268.1 GCF_000262345.1 Streptomyces xiaopingdaonensis
GCCCCGCCACTCGATGAGGTTCTCGTCGTCGAGCTTGATGTGCTCAGGGGGCAGCCCCGCGCGCCGCAGGAACTCCACGACGTCCTCCCGGCTGTGCGCCAGGCCGAGGATCTCCGCGTGGGCCGTCACGCGTCGCCCGCCGGAGGACGACGGTGGGTGCACGACTACCGGAGGGGTCATGACTCCAGGGTGTACCCGGCTCCTACGGAGCGCACCCCGGGGGCGTGAAGTTGACCGCTCCGGCGCGAGGCGCGCGCTCAGCGGCGGCTGCGCGGCCGGGCGAGCGCGGCCACACCGACGGCGGCGAGCGCCACCTGGATGATCAGCTCGATCCAGTCGAATCCTTTGGTGTCGGCGACCCCGACCCCCTTCGCGAGTGCGGTGCCCACGAGCGCCGCGACGACGCCCACGAGGACCGTCGCCAGGGTTCCGATGCGCTGACGACCTGGCAGGACGAGCCGACCGAGGGCGCCGATCACCGCGCCCACGACGATCGCCGAGATGATTCCGGTGATCACGGCTGCTCCTTTCGTCGACGTTGGTGCCCCCCTCGTCGGGCTCCTGCGCCGGCGGGGGCACACCGGGCGACTTCCCCGTGTACGGGCGGCCACGCACCGCCCCCGGCACACACCGCGGCGATGTCGGTCCCGGGTGGAAGACTCGCGCGCATGACGGATGCAGCAGGCGGAGACCCGGGCGGCCGGTGGGCGCTGGCCGAGGCCGCCGACGGAGGCTTCCTGAGCTGCGCGCTCGACGGCGCGGGCCGGCGGGCGGGGCCCGTCGTCCGCGCGCCCGACGCCGCGGCAGCCGTGCGGGCGCGGCCGCACGTGGCCCGGTGGGTCTGGCGCTCGACGGCCGAGGTCCAGCCCCACCTGCTCGCAGCCGGCGTGCACGTCGAGCGGTGCTACGACGTGGAGGCGGCCGAGGCCCTGCTCCTCGGCCACGAGGGCGCGGCCGGCACCCCGTACTCGCTCCCCGCCGCCTACGCGCGCCTCCACCGGCTCGCCGTCCCTCCCGACCCGCAGCCGCCCTCGACCGACCCGGAGGTCCAGCCCTCCCTCTTCGACACGCTCCCGGCGCCGCTGCCCGAGGCCGTCGACCCGCTGGAGGCGTTGCGGGAGGTGTACGCGGCACAACTCGTCCGCACGGAGGCGGCGGAGCACCCCGAGCGGATGCGGTTGCTCCTCGCCGGGGAGTCGGCCGGCCGGCTCGTCGCCGGCGAGATGGGCGCCGCCGGGGTGCCGTGGCGCGCCGACGTCCACCGCCGGCTCCTCGCGGAGCTGCTCGGCGAGCGGTACGGCGGGAGCGGGCTGCCGCGCAGGCTCGTCGAGTTGGAGGAGGAGGTCTCGCGCGCCTTCGGCGCACACGTCCGCCCCGACCTGCCGGCCGAGGTGCTCTCCGCCTTCGCCCGCCAGGGCGTCAAGCTCGGCTCGACCCGGGCCTGGGAGCTCCGCGAGGTACAACACCCGGCGGTGGCCCCGCTGTTGGAGTACAAGAAGCTCTACCGCCTCTACACGGCGCACGGCTGGTCCTGGCTGCGGCACTGGGTGCACGAGGGGCGCTTCAGACCTCACTTCGTGCCGAGCGGGGCCGCGTCGGGCCGCTGGACGACCAACGGCGGAGGCGCGCTGCAGATCCCCCGCACGGTCCGCCGCGCCGTCGTCGCAGAGCCGGGGTGGCGGCTCGTGGTCGCCGACGCCGACCAGTTGGAGCCGCGGGTCCTCGCCGCGGTCTCGCGCGATCCGGGTCTGATGGCGGTGTCCGCGGACGACCGCGACCTGTACACCACCCTCTCCGAGCACGCCTTCGCCGGCGACCGCGCCCGCGCGAAGCTCGCCCTGCTCGGCGCCGTCTACGGGCAGACCAGCGGCGACGGGCTGCGGCATCTGGCAGCGCTGCGCCGGAGGTTCCCCAGGGCCGTCGCGTACGTCGACGAGGCGGCGCACTCGGGCGAGGAGGGCGGGCTGGTCCGTACGCGCCTCGGACGGACCTGCCCACCGGGCGCGGAGGGAGCGGAGGAAGCGTGGGACGGCGAGGCACCCCCGCGCCCCGGCGCCACCCCGGATGCGCGGGCGCGCGGCAGGTTCACCCGCAACTTCGTCGTCCAGGGAAGCGCCGCCGACTGGGCCGTGCTGATGCTCGCCGCGCTGCGCCGCAGCCTCTTCGGGCTCGCTGCCGAGCTCGTCTTCTTCCAGCACGACGAGGTGATCGTGCACTGCCCGGCCGACGAGGCGGCGCAGGTCGCCGCTGCGGTACAGGAGGCCGGACGCACGGCGGCGGGCGCGGCCTTCGGTGACGTGCCGGTCGCCTTTCCGTTCACCGTCGCGGTCGTCGAGTGCTATGCGGACGCCAAGTGACGGCGCACACCGAGCCGTTGCGGCAAGAGGCCGCAGCAGCGGAGCGCGACCGGGCCCGAGCCGGGGAGAGTTGGCGGTTGCACCGGGCACAGCGGGCTGCCGCGGTGCCGCGCGCCCCGACGCACGGGCACGGCGCCGCGGCCCCGCCTGCTCCCGGATCGCCGCCGGGCGCGAGACCATCGACCAGCACCGCGACCGCCCGTCCGGGACCGCCCGGAGCACCGTCCGCCCAGGAGAGCAGCAATGAACGCTTCGGCCCAGATCGGCGTCACCGGATTGGCCGTCATGGGACGCAACCTCGCCCGGAACTTCGCGCGCAACGGGTACACCGTCGCCGTCCACAACAGGACCACGGCCCGCACCACCGAGTTCGTCGAGGAGTACGGCAGCGAGGGCGCGTTCGTCGCCACGAAGAACCCGCAGGAGCTCGTCGCCGCGCTGGAGCGCCCCCGCCGGCTGCTGGTGATGGTCAGGGCGGGCGGACCGACCGACGCGGTGCTCGCGGAGTTCGCACCGCTGCTCGACGAGGGGGACATCCTGATCGACGGAGGCAACGCACACTTCGAGGAGACGAGGCGCCGCGAGGCCGAACTCCGCGAGCGCGGGCTGCACTTCGTCGGCACCGGCGTCTCCGGAGGCGAGGAGGGCGCCCTGCACGGGCCGAGCATCATGCCGGGCGGCTCGGCGGAGGCGTACGCGGCGCTCGGGCCGATGCTGGAGCGGATCGCGGCGCGGGCGCCGGACGGTTCGCCGTGCACCACGCACGTGGGCCCCGACGGCGCCGGGCACTTCGTGAAGATGGTCCACAACGGCATCGAGTACGCCGACATGCAGCTCATCTCGGAGGCGGCGCGGCTGCTGCGCGAGGTCGGCGGGTTCGCGCCGCGGCAGGTCGCCGAAGTCTTCCGCACCTGGAACTCGGGGCGGCTGGAGTCGTACCTGATCGAGATCGCGGCACAGGTACTCGCCCACACGGACGCGGCGACGGGCCGGCCGTTCGTCGACGTCGTCGCCGACCGCGCCGAACAGAAGGGCACGGGGCGCTGGACGGTGCAGACAGCGCTCGAACTCGGCGTCCCCGTACCGCAGATCGCCGACGCGGTCTTCGCACGCTCGCTCTCCGGCGACACCCCGCTGCGCGAGGCCGCCGCCGGCCTGCCCGGACCGGCAGGTCCCGAGCTGGAGGGACGCGACGCCGAGCGCTTCGCCGACCAGGTCGAGCAGGCCCTCTACGCGGCCAAGGTGGTCTCGTACGCGCAGGGTTGGAGCATGATCCAGGCGGGCAGCGCGGCGTACGGGTGGTCGGTCGACCCGGGGGCCGTCGCCGCGATCTGGCGGGCGGGGTGCATCATCCGCGCCCGCTTCCTCGACCGCATCCGCGCGGCGTACGCGGAAGCCGGCCCGGACGGGCTGCCCACGCTCCTCGCCGACCGCGGCTTCGCCTCCGAGCTGGGCACCGCCGAGCTCGACTGGCGCGCGGTGGCCGCCACGGCCGGGCGCCGCGGCGTCGCAGCGCCCGGCCTCACGGGCGCGCTCGCGTACTACGACTCGGTACGCACGAGCCGGCTCCCCGCCGCCCTCCTCCAGGGGCTCCGCGACTACTTCGGCTCCCACACCTACCACCGCACGGACCGGCCCGGCACCTTCCACACGCTCTGGTCCGGCGACCGCAGCGAGGTGCGGACGGACTGACGGGAGCGCCGAACTCGCTTTCGGCTCCGTCCGATTGCCGGGTCCGCATGCCAACGCACCGGCAGCAGACCCGATTGGCACGTACGACAACTCCCACCGCGCCGGACGCGCCCAGCGCACATCGCGCACCCACGCGCGCCCGGACGCCGAACGCTGTACCGCACCAAGGGAGTTGCCTGCACCGGGGCACCGGACCGCCGCCCGCGCACCGCCCTTTCCGCGGGTTCGAAGGGCAGGTGGACGCGGAGGACACCGGCGGCAACCGCCTCATCAAGTCCAAGCCGGCACCATCCCCACTCGGAACTTGCGTGGTACGCATGTTTGCGTACCACGCAAGTTCTGCTAACGTGTACGGCATGAGTGGTCTTCGAGAACAGAAGAAGGCAGCCACACGCACGGCGTTGAGCTGGGCCGCGGTCCGGCTCACCGTCGAGCGCGGGTTCAGCGCGGTCAAGGTCGAAGACATCGCCGCAGCGGTCGGCGTCTCCCCGCGCACCTACAACAACTACTTCTCCAGCAAGGCCGAAGCGATCGCGTTCCGTCACCTCGAGCGCTCCTTGCGGCTCGCGGCCGAAGTGCGTGACGGACCGCCCGATGAACCCTTGTGGGAGGCGATCACACGTGCCTCGCTGCGGCAGCTCGAGCCCGGCCCCGAGGTGGAGCACATGCCGCCGCAGCAGCCCGACGAGTGGCCGGCCGGCAGGCAGGCGATGTGGGCCGAACCCGCGCTGCAGGCCGAGCTGCTGCGGGCGAACAAGATCGCGGAAAAGGAGCTCGCCGCGGCCATCGCCGACCGCACGGGCAGGGACCCGGAGTTCGATCTCTACTCCCGCCTGGTGGCCGCGAGCGTGATGGCCGCCAACAACGTCGCCCTCGAACTGTCCGTCGAAGCCGGACAGACCGAGCCGATGGAGAGCCTGCTCCCCCGGGCTCTGCGCATGGTGGCCACCGGACTCCCCACTCCGTAGGCCCTTCTTCCCACTCCGAACAGAGGCCGCCGCTCGCGGCCTCCATCCCTCCCTGCCTCGAAGAGGAGAATCGCCATGCTGAGTGTGGTCATCGTCGGTGGCGGTCCGAACGGCTTGATGCTCGCCTGCGAGCTGGCACTGGCCGGGGTGCGTCCCGTCGTGTTGGAACGTCTCACCGGCCCGAGGACCGAGCCCCGGGCAAACGGTCTGGTCGGTCAGGTGGTGCGCATGCTCGACCGACGCGGCCTCTACGCCCGCATCAGCGGGTCCGGCGCACCGCCCCGGCCCGCGCCCCGTTACATGTTCGGCGCCTTCACGCTGGATCTCACAGGCCTCCCTCACAACCCCGTGAGCGTGCTCCCGGCACCGCAGGCGCAGATCGAGAAGGTCCTCGCCGAACGCGCCGTGGAACTCGGCGTCGACCTCCGCAGAGGACAGGAGGTCACCGATGTACGGCAGGACGCCGACCTCGTCCGGATAACGCTCGCCGACGGTGAGAGCGTCACCGCCCGCTACTTGGTAGGGGCTGATGGAGGACACAGCACGGTGCGGCGTCTGTCCGGCATCGGCTTCCCCGGAGTCACCACCGACGACTTCGTCACCCGCTCCGCGAACGTGTCGGTGGCGGACGAACACCTGGGCCCCGAAGGCGACTTGCGCGTTCCCGGCTACGGGAGCCTGCCGGCCCTGCTGTACGTGCGCACGGAGCGCGGCACGATCACCTGGGGCCTGCTGCCCGGCCGAGCGCCTGTCCTCAACACCACCGAAGTCGGTACGCAGGACGAGAGCACCGCGCCGATGACCTTCGAAGAGATGATGGCGAGCGCCGAGCGCGTGCTGGGCGTACCCGTCCCGCTGGGTCCTCCGCGGGGAGAGGGACCGCACCTGCTCCGACGACTCGTCGGCGGCAACACCCGGCTCGCAGAGCGCTATCGGGACAGGCGGGTACTGCTTCTCGGCGACGCGGCCCACGTGCACTCGGCGATCGGCGGTCCGGGACTCAACCTCGGCCTGCAGGACGCGGTCAACCTCGGTTGGAAGCTGGCCGCCACGGTGCGAGGGCAGGCCCCCGATGCTCTGCTCGACACCTACGACGAGGAACGCCGACCTGTCGCGGAACGCGTTGTCGCCTCGACTCTGTCCCAGTCGGCGCTGATGCGCCCCGGGCCGGAAGTCACCGCCCTGCGGACCGTCTTCGAGGAGCTGCTCGCTTCTCCCGGCGGCACCGAACGCATCGCCCACCTGCTCGCCGGAACCACCGAGGGCTTCGCGCCCGATCTCGTGATCCACACCGGCGCGGGCCCCCGCCGGCTGGCCGACTTGACGACCGGTGCCCGGCCCTTGTTGCTGGATCCGCGCGGCGACTTCGCCGAGGCCGCGAAGCCCTGGCTCGACCGGGTCGATGTCGTGCACGGCAGGACGGAGGGCACGAGCGCGACCGGTCTGCTGCTGCGGCCCGACTGCCACACGGCGTGGACCGGACACGGACCGGACGACGTCAGCGGTCTGCGAGCCGCGCTTCACCAGTGGTTCGGCGCACCGCTGACCGACGGCTGTGAGCCGGAGCGGGCCGGCAACCGCTGAGCAACCACCCGGAAACCCGCGGGCACCGAAGAGCGCAGGCGCAACGCCCCGTGCAGTGCTCGGTCCACCGGGGCGTTTCTCCGCACCGACCAGGTCGCTGCGCACCTTCCGCAACCTCGGCTCCGGCGTCTCCGCGCACTCCCGGGGTGCGCCCCGCCAACGGCCGGCACACAGCAATACCTTGCCCGCATCCGTGGGAGAACGCGAATGAGATGCTGCCTGCGTCCGCCGATCGCCGTGCGAGGCCGACGAGGCCACGCACCCCATTCCGGCCAGGAGGCCCGTTGTCCCCTTCGCTGCTGCCCGCGGTGTACGCGGCGTCCTCGCACACCGCCCTCCGCTTTCCCGACCGCTCCTTCAGCTACGAGCAACTCGCCGCCGCTGCGGGCCGGATCGCGGCGCAGATCGACGGGGCCTCGCGGGTGGCCGTGTGGGCGACGCCGAGCCTGCACGCCTCCGTCGGCACCGTGGCGGCGCTGCTCGCCGGGGTGCCCGCCGTACCGGTCAACCCGCGCGGCGGGGAGCGTGAGCTGGCGCACGTCGTCGCCGACAGCGTCCCCGCCGCCGTGCTCGCCGCGCCCGACGACGAGCTCCCCGAGCCGCTCGCCGGGCTCCCCCGCGTCGACGTCCACCTCGACGAGGCGGAGCCCGACGAAGGCGGCGCCGCGTGGAGTCCGCCGCACGAGCCGCCGGCCGAGAGCGCGGCGCTCATCGTGTACACCTCGGGGACGACGGGCCCGCCCAAGGGCGTCGTCCTCTCCCGCAGGGCCGTCGCCTCCAGCCTCGACGCGCTCGCCGACGCCTGGGCCTGGAGCGACGCGGACGTGCTCGTCCACGCGCTGCCGCTCTTCCACGTCCACGGCCTGATCCTCGGCGTGCTCGGCCCGCTCCGGCTCGGCGGCACGCTGCGCCACCTCGGCGCCTTCACCACCGAGGCGGTCGCGGAGGCGCTCCGCGAGGGCGGCACCATGCTCTTCGGCGTCCCCACGATGTACCACAGGCTCGCCGAAGCCTGCGCCGAGGACCGCGAGTCGGCGTCGGCGCTCGCGGGGGCGCGCCTGCTCGTCTCCGGCTCGGCGCCGCTGCCGCTCACCGACCACCGGCGGATCGCGGAGGCGACGGGAAGGGGCGTCGTCGAGCGGTACGGAATGACGGAGACGCTGATGAACACCAGCGTCCGCGCCGACGGGGAGCCGCGCCCCGGGACCGTCGGGCCTCCGCTGCGCGACGTGGACCTCCGGCTCGTCGACGAGGCGGGCGAGCGGCTGCCCGAGGACCCGGAGCTCGTCGGGGAGGTGCAGGTACGCGGTCCGAACCTCTTCACCGAGTACCTCAACCGGCCCGACGCGACGGCCGATGCCTTCGACGGCGGCTGGTTCCGCACCGGCGACATGGCGACGCGCGACGCCGACGGCTGCGTGCGCCTCGTCGGCAGGAAGGCGACCGACCTGATCAAGAGCGGTGGCTACAAGATCGGCGCGGGCGAGATCGAGAACGTCCTCCTCTCGCACGAGGGCGTCGCCGAGGCCGCCGTGACGGGCGAGCCCGACGCCGACCTGGGTGAGCGGGTCGTCGCCTGGATCGTGCCGGCGGACGCGGAAGCGCCGCCGGCCGGGACGGAGTTGGTGGCGCTCGTCGCGGAGCAGTTGGCGCCGCACAAGCGGCCGCGCGAGGTGCGCTTCCTCTCCGCGCTCCCGCGGAACGACATGGGCAAGGTGCTCAAGCGGGAGCTGGCGAAGGGCGAGGAAGAGGTCTCGGCGGGCTGAGCCGCGGCCGGTGCGGCTCACCCGCC
>NZ_AJTQ01000269.1 GCF_000262345.1 Streptomyces xiaopingdaonensis
GGCAACCCCGCGGCGTGCGCGAGGCGGCGGTAGGAGTCGAGGCGGTCGGCGGGGTCGTGGGTGTTGAGGGTGAGCAGGAGTTCGTCGGCCTCCGTCGCGGCGGCGAGGTCGGAGAGCGCTGCGGTCACCTCCTCCGCGGTGCCGTGGAGTTGGCCCGCCCGGGCCTCGGTGTAGCGGCGGTGCTCCTGACGCTCCATGGCGGACTCGTCGACCTCCTCGGCGGGGACGAGCGGCGGGAAGACGCCTCGGGTGCGGGAGACCGCCGTCGACCTGGCCTCGGGGCGCTGGAGGAGCGAGGCGCGCTCCCGGGTGGCGGCGGCAGCGGCGTTGACGGCGAGGACGACGTGGGGCTCCTCGGCCCGGGGCGAGGGGCGGAAGCGGCTGCGGTACTCGGCCACCGCCGCCGCGGTCCGCTCGCTCTCCCGGCGCGCGGCGAGCACCACGGGCAGTCCCCGCTCGGCGGCGAGTCGGGCCCCCGATCCGACGGCGAGGACGTACGCGGGCACCCGCAGCCCGCCGGCGGGCAGCGCCGGGAGCGGGGCTGCGGCGTCGAAGTAGGCGAGGAGTTCGTCGAGCTGGTCGCCGAAGCGGTCCGCCGCGTCCTTGCCGGTGCGCAGCGCCCGGCGGACCGGCTCGGTGAACCCCGTCGAGCGGCCGAGCCCCATGTCGATCCGCCCGGGATGGAGCGACTCCAGGACCCCGAACTGCTCGGCGACGACGAGCGGTTGGTGGTTCGGCAGCATCACGCCGCCGGTTCCGACGCGGATACGCGAGGTGGCAGCGGCGACCGCGGCCGCGAGGACGGTGGGGGCAGAGCCCGCGACACCGGGTACCGCGTGGTGCTCGGAGACCCAGAACCGGCGATAGCCGAGCCGCTCCGCTTCCCGTGCGAACGCGACCGTCTCGCGGAGCACCCGCTGCG
>NZ_AJTQ01000270.1 GCF_000262345.1 Streptomyces xiaopingdaonensis
GGTCGAGCACGGAGAGGGGCGGGAGGGGCGGTGGCGCTGCGGAAGTCACACCTGTTTCAACACGTGCCGGGCGCTGGGATTCCCGCGGTGCTCATCCCCCGTCGAGAAGCTCCGCGTCGTGGACGAGGAGGGCGATCTGTACGCGGTTGCCGAGGTCGAGCTTGGCGAGGACGCGTGAGACGTGCGTCTTGACGGTCGGCACCCCCATGTAGAGCGCGGCCGCGATCTCGGCGTTGGAGAGCCCGCGGCCCACGGCGACCGCGACGGCGTGCTCACGGTCGGTGAGCTGCTCGGAGAGGAGGCGCCTCGCCCCTTCCCTGCGCGCGGTCTGCGCCTCGGGCTCGGGCGCCGTGGCGCGGTGGATGAGCTTGCGCGCCACCGCCGGGGAGAGGACGGGTTCGCCGGCGGCCACGGCCCGTACGGAGCGGGCGAGTTCGGGCGGCGGCGTGTCCTTGAGGAGGAACCCGGCCGCGCCGGCGCGCAGCGCGCGGAGTACGTAGGCGTCGGCGTCGAAGGTCGTGAGGACGACCACCTGCGGCGGCGAGGCGAGGCGCTGGAGGGCCTCGGTCGCGGCGAGGCCGTCGGTGCCGGGCATGCGGATGTCCATCAGCACGACGTCGGGGCGGTGGCGCTCGACGAGCTGCTGCACCTGCGCGCCGTCGGCGGCCTCGGCGACGATCTCCGCGTCGGGGAGACCGCCGAGCATCAGCCGCAGCCCCGACCGGACGAGCGCGTCGTCGTCGGCGAGGAGCAGTCGGACGGGCGTGGGAGAGGGCTCGGGCGTCGTCACACGGACCACGGTAGCCAGGCGTCGAGGACGAAGCGCGTCCGGTCCCTTCCCTGCCCGGGACCGTGGGCGAGGCTGCCTCCGGCGAGCTCGACGCGCTCCCCCAGTCCGACCAATCCGGCCCCGGCGCCCGGGAGTTCGGAGTGTGCGGCATGCGGCTGCGGCAGCTCGTTGGCGACGCGCACCCGCAGGCCCTCGCCGGGCGCGCCCGAGACCCGGACGTCGACCGGCGCCCCGGGGACGTGCTTGCGGGCGTTGGTGAGTCCCTCCTGGACGACGCGGTACGCCGTACGCGCCAGCGAGCCCGGCACCCGCTCGCTCGCCAGCTCCTCCTCGAACCGCACCCCGGCCCCCGCACCGTCGGCCTCTGCCACGAGGAGGCGCAGGTCGGCGACGGACGGCTGCGGGCGGTCCTCGGCCTCGGCGCCCGGTGCGCGGAGCACCCCGATCACCTCGCGCAGGTCCTCCAGCGCCTGGTGCGCGCTGCGCCGGATCACGCCGGCCGCGCCCGCCACCTCGCCGGGCGGTGCGTCCCTGCGGAACTCCAGGGCGCCCGCGTGGACGCTCAACAGGGAGAGGCGGTGGGCGAGTACGTCGTGCATCTCGCGGGCTATCTCCTCGCGGGCCTCGCGCTGCGCGTGCCGTACCCGCAGGTCCGTCTCGGCCTCCGCGCGCAGGGCCCGCTCCTCCAGCGAGGCGACCAGTTGCCGTCGGGAGTGGACGAACATGCCCCAGCCCACGGCGGCGAGCACGAGCACCAGCCCGATCATGGTGTTCTCCTGGCCGCTCGTGCCGGGCTCCGGGCGCTGGAGCGGCAGCGTGGCGACGGTCACGGCCGTCACGAGGGCGAGCGACCGCGTCCTGCAGTGGACCGCGACGGAGAAGAGGAAAACCAACTGCGCCCAGCCGACGAAGTGGAAGAAGACCCCGCCCACCGCGCAGGCGAGCGCCAGCGCGGTCGGCCAACGGCGGCGGAACCACAGCAGGCAGCAGGCGACCGCTCCGGCGAACTGGTCGAGGGCGAGGAACCAGGCTGGCCGTGCGGGGTCCTGCGCCAGGTCGCCCGCGGTGAGCACGCCGAGCACCGCGGCGCCGAGGAAGAGCGTCGTGTCGACGTACCAGTCGCGCCGGGAGCGGACCGCGGGGCGCGCCTGTGGGCGCACGGGGACGCTCCGGGGCACCGAACTGGCTGTCATGCGCCAGACGGTACGTGCCGGGTGCGGGGCGGCGCCGCGTCCGGGCACCGCGCGATACCGACGGCGCGGACGGCGATACTTTCGTCGGACACGGCCGGGCACGCCGCTGCCTAGCATCGCCCGCATGAAGAAGCTGCTCGAATTCGCGAGCCTCGTGCTCGTCCTCCAGGGTGCCGCAGGGCTCGTCCATCACTTCTTCGGGTGGCTCGAGGGCTGGGGCCTCGTCCAGCGGTTGGGGTTCCTCACGGGGCTGGAGATCTACGCGTCCCTCGTCCTCGTCGTGCTCGGCGTCGCGGTGGGCGGGCTCGCCGAGCGCCTCCGCGGCGGCGCCGCCTCCGCTTCGGGATAGCGGCACCGCCGGCGGTCGTTTCAGTCGACGGGGGCGACGCGGATGAGGTTCCCGTCCGGGTCGGCGACGACGAAGGTGCGGCCGAAGACGTCGTCGTGCGGCTCCTCCACGGTCCGTACGCCCTTGGCCTGCCACTCGTGGAACCAGCGGTCGATCCGGCCGGGCCCACCGTCCGTCGTCACGCACAGCTCGCCGGTGCGGGACGGTGCCGGGGTGCCCTCGGCCCCGCTCCACAGGGCGAGTCGGACTCCGCCTGCGAGCGGGAAGGTGACGAAGCGGGGCGACTCGAAGTCGGGCTTCAGGTCGAGCAGCTCCGCGTAGAAGCGCGCTGCCGCGGGTGCGTCCGAGACGTGGACGATGAACATGTTCACAACGGGCACGGGGTTTTCTCCTCGGTTCCTGGTCGAGTGGGGCGCGGAGAGCATGCCTGCGAAAGGCGACAGGTTCCGTCGTGTTGGATGGAACTCTGGGGCCATGACCCCGGATCGCTTCTTCTCGCTGCTGCTCGCCCTCCACTCCCGGAAGGGGGCCACCACGCGCGACCTCGCGGGCGAGGTCGGTGTGTCGGTGCGCACCGTGCTCCGGGACCTCCGGTGGTTGCAGGACGCCGGCTTCCCGCTCCTCGTCGAGCGGGGACGCGCGGGCGGCGTCACGCTGCTGCCGGGCGGCGTGCTCGACACGTCGCGGCTGACGGCGACCGAGCGCGACCACCTCGGGCTGCACGGTCTGGACGACGGCCAGCGCAGCCAGTTGGGCGCGGAGACCGACAGCCGCAGGGCGCTGCGGAAGGTCGCGGCGCCCGGTCAGCCGGCGTCTGCCCTGCTGCCGCTCAGCGCCGTCGTCGCCACGGACAACAGGCCGTGGTTCGGCCCGGAGACCGTGGGCACGCAGCCGAGCGCCCTCGTCGGCGACGTCCGCCGCGGCGTGCGGCTCCGCATCCGCTACCGGCGCTCGGAGGAGGCCGAGCCCGCCTGGCAACTCGTCGATCCCTACGGCCTGTTGGCGAAGGGAGGCCGGTGGTACCTCGTCGCCGACCGAACGGGCGTCCCCCGGCTCTACGCCCTGGAGCGGCTCACCGACTGGCAGCCGACACGGGCCCCGCGCCGCCTCCGCCCGTACGCCGCCCTGCGCACCGTGGCGGCCGAACTCACCTCGCGCTGGCAGGCGCTCGACGGCGTGCGCGTCGAAGCGGTGCTGCGCGCGCGGCAGTTGGACAGGGCGAGGCGCCTCCTCGGGTCCCGCCTCTCCGTGCGCTCGGCGGGGGAAGCGGAGGTCGAGGTCGCCGTGGCCTGCCGCGAGCCGGAGGACGTGCGGCAGCTCCTGCAGTTCGGGGACGACCTCACCGTGACGGGCCCGCCGGAGGCACGCGCCCGGATACGCGACCTCGCCGCGCGCATCCTGCGCCAGTACCCGTGAGGCCGCTACGCCTCCAACGCGGCCCGCAGGTACGGCGCCGTCGCGCTCCCCGCGCTCCGGGCCACCTCGCCGGGCGTGCCCTCGGCGACGATCCGGCCGCCCTGGTCGCCGCCGCCGGGCCCGAGGTCGATCACGTGGTCGGCACCGGCGACGACGCCCATGTCGTGCTCGACGGCGACGACCGTGTGCCCCTCGTCGACGAGTCGGTGGAGCTGGTCCATGAGCACGTCTGAGTCGGCGGGGTGGAGGCCGGTCGTCGGCTCGTCGAGGAGGTAGAGGGTGTGGCCGCGGCGGGTGCGCTGGAGCTCCGTGGCGAGCTTGATGCGCTGGGCCTCGCCGCCGGAGAGCTCCGTCGCCGGCTGGCCGAGCCGCAGATAGCCGAGGCCGACCCGTTGCAGCGCGTCGAGGCCGCGTGCCGCGGCCGGCACCTCGGTGAGGAAGGCCGCCGCCTCGTCGACCGTCATCCCCAGCACGTCGGCGACGGTGGCGCCCGCGTAGGTGATCCGGAGGGTCTCCGGGTTGTAGCGGGCGCCGCGGCAGTCGGGGCAGGCGGCGTAGGTCCCCGGCAGGAAGAGGAGCTCGACGGCGAGGTACCCCTCTCCCTGGCACGTGGGGCAGCGGCCGGAGCGGACGTTGAAGGAGAAGCGCCCCGCGTCGTAGCCGCGGGCCCTCGCCTCCTCGGTCTCCGCGAAGACCTTCCGCACCGAGTCGAAGAGCCCCGTGTAGGTGGCGAGGTTGGAGCGGGGTGTGCGGCCGATCGGCTTCTGGTCGACGCGGACCAGCCGCGAGACGGCTTCCGCCCCCTCCGACTCCGCCACGACGCCGGCCGCTCGCGGTTCCTCTTCGTCCTGCGGGCGCTCCCCGACGGCCTCCGCGAGGACGCGGGTGACCAGCGTCGACTTGCCGGAGCCCGAGACGCCCGTGACGGCGGTGAAGACGCCGAGCGGCACCCGGACGTCGAGCGCGCGCAGGTTGTGGAGCGTGACGCCGCGGAGGGCGAGCCGGCCGCTCGGCGTCCGGCGCTCCCCTCGCCGCCTGCGCCGCACGGCTGCCGCTGCCGCCTCGTCCGCGGCGCCCGTCGGCTCGTCCGCGGGGGCCGGTCCGGCGAAGAGGTAGCGGCGCGTCACCGAACGGGCGGCGCCGGCCAGCCCGTCGACGGGGCCGCTGTAGAGGACCTCGCCGCCGTGCCGGCCGGCGCCCGGGCCGACATCCACGACCCAGTCGGCCCGGCGTACCAGGTCCATGTCGTGCTCGACGACGAAGAGGGAGTTGCCCGCCGACTTCAGCCCCTCCAGCACCGTCGTCAGCGCCTCCGTGTCCGCGGGGTGGAGGCCGGCCGACGGCTCGTCGAGAACGTAGACCACGCCGAAGAGCCCGGAGCGCAGCTGCGTGGCGAGGCGCAGCCGTTGCAGCTCGCCCGCGGAGAGGGTGGGGACCGGGCGTCCCGTACTGAGGTAGCCGAGGCCGAGGTCCGTCAACACCCGGATGCGGTCGAGGAGTTCGCCGGCGAGGAGCGCCGCTGCGTTCTCCCGTACGTCGCCGCCGTGGCCCGCGCCCTCCGTGCTCTTCTCCAGCACCTCGGCGAGGCGGTCCATCGGCAGCGCGGTGAGCTCGTCGACGGCGTACCCGGCGTAGGTGACGGCGAGCGCCTCCGGCCGCAGCCGGCGGCCGTGGCACGCCGGGCAGGCGGCGCTGTGCAGGAACGCCTCCACCCGCCTGCGGGTCGAGGCGCTCTTGGTGTCCGCGTAGGTGTGGAGGACGTAGTGGCGGGCGCTCTGGTACTTGCCCTGGTAGGGACGTTGCAGCCGGCCGGCCTCGCGGACCGGGTGGACCGTGACGACGGGCTGCTCCTCCGTGAAGAGCAGCCACTCCCGCTGCTCGGCGGGGAGTTCGCGCCAGGGGCGGTCGATGTCGTACCCGAGCGCGTCGACGGTGTCCCTGAGGTTCTTGCCGAGCCACGCCCCCGGCCACGCGGCGATCGCGCCCTCCCGGACGGAGAGCGAGGGGTCCGGGACGAGCGACTCCTCCGAGACGCTGTGGACCGTGCCGAGCCCGTGGCACTCGGGGCAGGCTCCGACGGCGGTGTTGGGCGAGAAGGAGTCGGAGTCGAGCCGCTCGGCGCCCTCGGGGTAGGTGCCGGCGCGGGAGAGCAGCATGCGGAGGGAGTTGGAGAGCGTGGTGACGGTGCCGACGGAGGAGCGCCCGCTCGGCGCCGAGCGGCGCTGCTCCAGCGCGACGGCCGGGGGCAGCCCCGTGATCTCGTCGACCTCGGGGGTGCCGACCTGGTGGATGAGGCGGCGCGCGTACGGCGCCACCGACTCGACGTAGCGGCGCTGGGCCTCCGCGAAGAGCGTGCCGAAGGCGAGCGAGGACTTCCCCGAGCCCGACACCCCCGTGAAGGCGACGAGCGCGTCCCTCGGGATCTCGGTGTCCACACGGCGCAGGTTGTGCTCGCGCGCGCCGCGCACCCGTACGTATCCGTCGGAGCCTGCTCCGCTCACCTCGTGCTGCGCCATCCCTCCATGGTCGGTCAGCGGTCGGTGGGCCGCTCCTCCGGGCCCCGGTCGGGCGCGATCCCCCGGGCGCCGAGCCAGCGGAACTGCTCGGTCGCCTGCGCGTGGCGGCCGGCCGCGTGGTCGCCGTACGGCCAGACGCTGATCTCGCGGTGCGGCGGTGCGGCGTCGGCCGTGCCGTAGCGGTTGTACGCGGCGAAGACCGTGGACGGCGGGCAGACCGGGTCCATCAGGCCGACGCTGAAGAGCGCGGGCGCCGTGGCACGGGGCGCGAAGTGGACGCCGTCGAAGTAGTCGAGGGTGCCGAGGACCGTCTCGGGCGGCAGGCCCTGGTGGATGCCGAGGAACTCGGCGATCTCCGTGTACGGGCCCTGGAAGGCGGTCTCGGCGCCCCGGCGGATGTGGCAGAGGAACGGTGCGTCCACGAGCGCGGCCGCGACACCGTCCCCGACGAGCCCGGCGACGGCGAGCGCCAGCCCGCCTCCCTGGCTGTGGCCCTGCACGACGAGGCGGCCGGGGTCGACGGCCGGGTGGGCGCGCACCGCCTCCAGCGCCCGTACGCAGTCGGTGATCAGCCGGCGGAAGTAGTGGTCCTGCGGGCTGGCGGCGCCGAGCGTCATGAAGCCCCGCACGTACTGCGGCGTCGGCACCGGGTCGGGATCGGGGGTGGCGTGGCCCTGCCCGCGGCTGTCCACGACGAGGTGCGCGTACCCGGCCGAGGCGTACAGCAGGTGCTCGGTGTGGAGTCCGCGTCCTCCGCCGTACCCGACGTAGCTCACCACCGCGGGCAGCGGGCCCGCGGCGCCCCGCGGCAACACCAGCCAGGCCGCGACGGGTTGGCCTCCCCAGCCGGGGAAGCGTACGTCGAGGACGTCGAGGGTGCGCAGCGGTGACTCCACCGTGCGGAACTCGGCGCCGGTGAGGCTCTCGGGGCTCTCGCCTGCCGCGGCGAGCGTCTTCGCCCAGAACTCGTCGAAGTCCTCCGGCTCGCGGACCGCGGGGCGGTACTTCTCCAGCGCCTCCAGCGGCATGTCGGTCAGTGGCATGGCGTGCGGCTCCCCTCCGGCTTCCGGCGGCAGGTACCGCCGTCGGGAGCGTACGCGGCGCGCGCGTGGTCCACCGCCAACGGCCGCCCGGGGCACGGCGGATGGCGCGGGGCGCCGTCCGAGCGAGGGGATGCGCGTCGCGGCGGTCCGCCGGGCCGGCCGCGCCTCGCGGTGGTACGCATGGCGGCCATGGACTGGTTCACCGATTCCGGCTACTGGCTGAGCAGGCTGCTCGTCCAGCGCGGCCTCGCCGCCGTCTATCTCCTCGCGTTCCTCGGTACGGCGCTGCAGTTCCGTGCGCTGCTGGGGTCGCGGGGCATGCAGCCGATCCCGCGCTTCGTCGGACGCGTCCCCTTCCGTGCCGCGCCGAGCCTCTTCCACCTGCACTACAGCGACCGGTTCTTCGCGGCGTGCGCGTGGTGCGGTGCGGCGCTCGCCGCCGCGGTCCTCTGCGGGGCCGGGGACGCGGTGCCGCTGCCCGTCTCGATGGGGCTGTGGGCGGTGCTCTGGGCGCTCTACCTGTCGATCGTCAACGTCGGGCAGACGTGGTACGCGTTCGGCTGGGAGTCGCTGCTGCTGGAGGCCGGGTTCCTGGCGATCTTCCTCGGCAACGCGGACACGGCGCCGCCCGTGCTCGTCATGTGGCTGCTGCGCTGGCTGCTGTTCCGCGTCGAGTTCGGCGCCGGGCTGATCAAGTGGCGGGGCGACACCTGCTGGCGCGACCTGACCTGCCTCTCCTACCACCACGAGACCCAGCCGATGCCGGGCTTGTTGAGCTGGTACTTCCACCACCTCCCCCAGCGGCTGCACCGATGGGAGACCGGGGCCAACCATGTCGCCCAACTGCTGCTCCCCTTCGGCCTGTTCCTTCCTCAGCCGGTGGCGAGCGTCGCCGCGGGGCTGATGATCGTCACCCAGCTCTGGCTCGTCCTCTCCGGCAACTTCGCCTGGCTCAACTGGCTCACCATCGTCATCGCCCTCGGCGCCGTCGACTTCACCCCGCTCACCGGCGTGCACGGACAGGGCGGGGCGCCGCTCTGGTTCCTGGTTGCGACCATGGCGTTGACGCTGCTCGTCGCGGTCCTCAGCTACCGGCCGGCGAGGAACCTGCTGAGCCGCCGGCAGCAGATGAACCGCTCGTTCGACTCGCTCCACCTCGTCAACACCTACGGCGCCTTCGGCAACATCACCCGCGTACGCCAGGAGATCGTCCTGGAGGGCACCGACGAGGCGGAGCCGACGGGGGAAACCGTATGGCGCGCGTACGAGTTCAAGGGCAAGCCGGGCGACCCCGGGAGGCGCCCGCCGCAGTGGGCGCCGTACCACCTCAGGCTCGACTGGCTGATGTGGTTCGCCGCCCTCTCCCCCGCCTACCGGCGCGGATGGTTCGAGTCGCTCGCGCTCCGGCTGCTGGAGAACGACCGGGACACGCTGCGGCTGCTGCGCCACAACCCGTTCTCCGAGGAGCCGCCCCGCCAGGTGCGCGCGGTCCTGTACCGCTACCGGTTCACCACGCCCGCGGAGCGGAAGGAGACCGGCGACTGGTGGCACCGCACACCGGTCCGCGAGGTCCTCGGGCCGGTGCGCCTGGAGGGTGCCTGAGCCGCCCGCGAGGGGCGTCAGACGGCGAGCGGCTCAGCGGCGAACCTCCGCATCCCCTCCTCGAACGGGACCTCGGCCCGCCACCCGAGCTCCGTCGCGATCCGCTCGGACGACGCCGTGATGTGCCGTACGTCCCCGAGGCGGTACTCGCCCGTCACCACGGGCTGCGGGCCGCCGTACGCCGAGGCGAGCGCGGTGGCCATCTCGCCGATCGTGTGCGGCTCCCCGCTGCCGGTGTTGTACGCGCGCGTCCGGCCCTCGCCGAGGCGAGGGAGGGCGCGGAGAGCTGTCTCGTTCGCCGAGGCGACGTCGTCGACGTGGACGAAGTCCCGCCGCTGCGCGCCGTCCTCGAAGACCTTCGGGGCCTCGCCGCGCTCCAGCGCCGAGCGGAAGAAGGAGGCGACGCCGGCGTAGGGGGTGTCCTTCGGCATGCCGTCGCCGTAGACGTTGTGGTACCGCAGGCTGATGGCGCTCCCTCCGGTGGAGTCGGCCCAGACGGCGGCGAGTTGTTCCTGCGCCAGCTTCGTGACGGCGTAGACGCTGCGGGGCTCGGTCGGCGCCCCCTCGCGGATCGCCGAGGTCAGCAGCCGTGCACCGCACTCCGGGCACCCCGGCTCGAACCGCCCCGCCGCCAGGTCGGCGGCGGCCCGCGCCGGGGGACGGACGGTCCCGTGGTCGGCGCACCGGTAGTCGCCCTCGCCGTAGACCACCATCGACCCTGCGAGCACGAGACCCCGCACCCCGGCGGCCGCCATGCCGCGGAGCAGCACCGCCGTGCCGAGGTCGTTCGCCGAGACGTACGGGGGCGCGTCGGCGAAGCCCTTGCCGAGTCCGACCATCGCGGCCTGGTGGCAGACCGCGTCGACGCCTTCCAACGCCCGTGCCACGGCGCCCTCGTCGCGCACGTCGCCCTCGAACCACTCCGGCGGATTCGCCCCCGCCCAGGGGGACCTCTCCGGTGGGACGGTGTCCAGCACCGCCGTCTCGACGCCCGACTTCTCCAGCCGGTCGACGACGTGTGACCCGATGAAACCCGCTCCACCCGTGACAAGTACGCGCATGCCGGACACCGTAGGGACCCGTGCCTCGCGGACGGCGCAGGCGGCCCGGCATGTCTCCGGGAAAGGCCGGCTCCCTCCGGGCCCGTCGTGGGGCGCCGCGTCAACGGTGGGCCTGCGGGGCGGAGTTCGGGCCTTTCGGAGATCCGGTCACGGCACGTAGAAGTCCGGGGGCAGCCTTTCGGCGGCGCGGACGTTCTCCCGTGCGCGTTCGATCAGCTTGGCGTTGCTGTACTCGGGGCTCTGGCCCAAGTCGACTCCGTGGTACTCGCGGCTGGCGTAGATCCAGCCCTCGGTCGCGGCGCGCACCTTGAGCATGGCGGGGAGGCGGGTGAAATCGTCGACGGGTGCGGGGGAGGTTTCCAGGTAACCGGAGAGGAAAGGTGCGGGTTCCGTTCCTTCCTCCACGAAACTCAACGTGCCCGCGAGGTCGAAGACATGCGGTCCGTGCATGACCTCGCCCCAGTCGAGAAGGCCCGCTTCGCGACCGTCGAAACGGAATTCAGTGAGCCGCGGATCGCAGTGGAGCACACCACCGGAGAGCTTTTCGGCGGACGCGGCCTCCATGCCTTCGCGGATCGCCCGCTGAATCCACTCGCGCCCTTCGAGGAACGGCTGTTCCGCCAGCAGCCAGTCCATGCGGGTCCAGACGAGCGTCTGCGGCAGCGGGGGGACGTCGCGCAGCGCCGCGTGAATCAGGCCGAGGGTGCGTCCTGCCAGCGCCAGGTCCGACGGGTTGTCGAGTTCGGGTGGCCGGCCCGCGACGTACGCCAACAGCCCCCAGCACCACGGCCCGTGCTCGACGACGATGCCGCCGTCCCGGGTCCGCCGAGGCGCGCCGGCCCGGACGCCTGCCCGCTCCGCCAGCTCCGCGGCACGCAGCCCGGAGGCGAACTTGACGGCCTGGGTTTTCGGTACCGCTTTCAGCACCAGGCGCTCGCCGCCCGCTTCCAGCAGCCAGGTGTGCGAGTTGTAGCCGATCTGCCAGGTGCCTTCCGGCCAGGGCACCACCCCGAAACCCTCGGCCTCCCAGGAATGCAGCGGAAACTCCTCGGGGGACGGAGCCCGCGGCAGCGGGTCAAAGATCGGCATAAGTTTCCCCAATTTTCTTCGAGTTGCCCTCGGATCGCCGAAACGCGCGGCAAGGCAGCACCTCGACCGACGGACGCGCGCGACTCATGGTATTTCCGTGGCCCGCGCCCGGGGAAGGGAGACGGGAATCGCACGTCGACTCTGCGGCGGCTAGGGGAATCCCTAGGGGCGTATAGGGGTGTCGACGGGACAACTGGGCTTGATTGTCTGTCTGTTGCTCCCGTTCGCGGAGACGTCCCGCACGATCCGATTTCGTCTCTCAGGAGAGTTCTTTCGTGGTGGAAGAAACCCGCGACGTCCTCGTTACCGGTATCGCGCACCGCGAGGGAACCCGCTCGATCTGGGAGACCGCCTGGCGCGCCGTCGAGGACGCCGGCGCCGTCCCCTCCCCCGCGCATCCGGCGGTCGTGTTCGCCGACGCCGAGGACCCGCCGGAGTGGGCCGCGCTCCCGGGACTCGAGCTCCGCTCGGCCGCGGGCCGCGACCCGTTCGCGGTCGCCGTCGGCTGCCTTCGCGAGGAGCCGGTGGCCCTCGTCGTCGTGTACGACGCACCGACCGGCACCGCCGCGGCGCTGGCGCGTGCGACCCCGGGCGCCGACGCCCACGGCGCGCTGGCCGCACGCGAGGGGCGTGCGGCGCAGCTCGCCGCCCTGCGACCGCGCTCGGGGCCCAACGGCCCGGGCCGCTCGGCGAGTTGGCGCTCCTCGGTCCCGCTGCTCGTGTCGGGCCGCACCGACGCGGGACTGCGGGCGGTCGCCGGAGACCTCGCCGGCCACCTCGTCGACCACCCGGACGTCCCGCTGCCCGACCTCGCGTTGAGCCTCGCCGCCGCGCGCACGGTCTGGCCGCACCGCACGGTGGTGGAGGCCGCCGACCGGGAGTCGGCGGTCACGGCGCTGCGTGCGCTGGCCGCGGGCACGCCGGGCGGGACGACGGTGCACACGGAGCCCGGGACGGGGGCCGTTTTCGTCTTCCCGGGCCAGGGAACCCAGTGGCTGGGCATGGCGCGCGAACTCGCCGAGACGGCACCGGTCTTCGCGGAACGGCTGGCCGCGTGCGAGCGTGCGCTCCGCCCCCGCATGGACGTCGCGCTCGACGATGTCCTCGCGGGCGACGTGCCGATGGACCGGGTCGACGTCATCCAGCCCGCGCTCTTCGCCGTGATGGTCTCGCTCGCGGAGCTGTGGCGGTCGGACGGCGTCGTCCCGCGCGCGATGGTGGGGCACAGCTTCGGGGAGATCGCGGCGGTGACCGCGGCGGGCGGCCTCTCCCTGGAGGACGGCGCCCGGCTCGTCACCGCGGTGAGCAGGACGCTCGCCCTCCTCGAGGGAGAGGGCGACATGGTCGCCGTGGCGCTCGGCGCCGCGGAGCTGGAAGGGCTCATCGCCGAGTGGGGCCTGGAGTTGGAGAGCGCCGTCGTCAACGGGCCGCGGTCGACCGTGGCCTCCGGTACGCCCGACGCGGCGGCGGCGCTGCTGGAGCGTCTGGCCGAGCGGGGCGTGCGGGCACGGCGGCTGCCGATCGGGATCGCCGGCCACTCGCGGCACATGGACCGCATCCGCGAGCGGCTGACAAGGGAGGCGGCGGCGATCCGGCCCCGTGCCTCCACGGTCCCCGTCTACGGCTCGACGACGACGGCGCCGCTCGACACCGCGCACCTCGACCCCGGGCACTGGTTCCGCAGCCTCCGCAGCACGGCGGAGTTCCGGCGCGTCACCGAGGCGCTCCTGGCAGCGGGGCACCGCCTGTTCGTGGAGATCAGCCCGCACCCGGTACTGGCGTTGCCGATCGAGGAGACGGCCGCGCACGCCGGCACGGCCGCGACCGTCCTCGACACGATGCGCCGCGACGACGCGGGCCACGGCCGCTACCTGCGCGCGCTCGCCGAGTGCCACGCGCACGGCACGGAGCCGGACTGGGCCACCGCGCTGCCCGGCGCCCGACGCGTACCGCTGCCGCCCTACCCGTTCGACCGCGACGCGGCGGACGGAGAGGCCGTCCCGCTGCGGGAGCGGCTGGCCGGGCTGGACGAGGCCGGCCGGCTGTCGGCCGTGGTGCGGCTCGTCGTCGACGCGCTTCCCCGGCGGGAAGGGGACGAAGCCGCGCCGTCCGCGGACTTCAGGTCGCTCGGCGTGGACTCCGCCGAGTCGCTCCGCGTCCGGCACCGTCTGGTGGAGAGCACCGGACTGCGGCTGCCCGTGACGGCGCTCTTCGACCATCCGACGCCGCACGCCCTGGCGGAGGAGATGCTGCGCATGCTCTCCGGGGCGCCGGCAGCGTGTGCGGAAGAGGCGGCGGACGCCTCGTCGCCACGGGACGAGGCGATCGCCGTCGTGGGGATGGCCTGCCGGTTGCCCGGCGGTGTGCGTTCGCCCGAGGAGCTGTGGCGGATGGTCGTCGAAGGGCGGGAGGGGGTCGCACCCTTCCCCACCGACCGCGGCTGGGACCTCGACGCGCTCTACGACCCCGATCCCGCCCGCCCCGGCACCTTCTACCAGCGTGAGGCGGCGCTGCTCGACGGTGTCGACGAGTTCGACGCCGCCTTCTTCGGCATCGCGCGCCGGGAGGCGCTGGCGATGGACCCGCAGCAGCGGCTGCTGCTGGAGACGGCCTGGGAGGCGCTGGAGCACGGGGGCATCGTCCCCGGCACGCTGCGCGGCAGCCGCACCGGCGTCTTCACCGGCGTCATGCACCTGCCCTACGGCGGGCCACCGCACCGGGCGGCGCCCGACCTGGAGGGCTACGTGGTGACGGGCACGACCTCCAGCATGGCCTCCGGCCGGCTCTCCTACGTCCTGGGGTTCGAGGGCCCCGCGGTGACGGTGGACACCGCGTGCTCCTCGTCGCTCGTGGCGCTGCACCTCGCCTGCCAGGCGCTGCGCAACGG
>NZ_AJTQ01000271.1 GCF_000262345.1 Streptomyces xiaopingdaonensis
AGAGCCCGGGCTGTTCATCGAGTTCAGCAGGTTGCGCGCGCTGGCGCCCGACGGCCGGTGCAAGCCGTTCTCCGCCGACGCGGACGGCTTCGGCATGGCCGAGGGGGCGGGGATGCTGGTGGTGGAGCGGCTGTCGGACGCCAGGCGGCTCGGCCATCGAGTCCTCGCCGTCGTGCGGGGTTCCGCCGTCAATCAGGACGGTGCCTCCAACGGGCTGACCGCACCCAACGGGCCGTCACAGCAGCGCGCCATCCGGGCGGCGCTGCGTCGTGCCCAAGTCCCTGCCGCAGACGTGGACTTGCTGGAGGCCCACGGCACCGGCACACAGCTCGGAGACCCGATCGAGCTTCAGGCTCTCCAAGCGACGTACGGGCGTGCCCACTCCGCGGACCGGCCGCTGCACCTCGGCAGCGTCAAGTCCAACATCGGCCACGCCCAGGCCGCCGCGGGCATCGCCGGGCTCGTCAAAGCCGTCCAGGCGCTCCGCCACGAGACGCTGCCGCCCACCCTGCACACCAACCACCCCACGACCGCCGTCGATTGGGCATCCGGGGCCCTCCGCCTCCTCGCCGCGTCCCGCCCCTGGCCCCGTCACGACCGGCCGCGCCACGCCGCCGTCTCCGCCTTCGGCATCAGCGGCACCAACGCGCACGTCGTCCTCGGAGAAGGCGACCCGCCGCCCGAACCCTCTGCAACTCCCCCGGCATGGACGGAGGTTGCCGTGCCGCTGGTGCTGTCGGCGAAGACGCCCGAGGCCCTGCGCGCTCAAGCCGCCGCTCTGCACGAGCACTTGACCCGGCATCCCGACGAGCCCCTCCACCACACCGCCCGCACCCTCGCCCGCCACCGCACCCACCACGCCCACCGCACCCACGCCACCGGCACCCGCACCGAGATCCTCACCCACCTCGCCCACCCCACCACCATTCAGGCCAAGCCCAGGGGCATCGCCGCTCTTTACCCCGGCCAGGGCACCCAACACCCCGCCATGGGTCGGCAACTCGCCCAGCACTTCCCCGCCTACGCACACGCCCTGGAGGAAGCCGCTGCCCACCTCGATCCCCACCTCACCCAGCCCCTACGCACCCTCATGGAGAACCCCGACCCCACGCAGCACGCCCAACCCCTCCTCTTCGCCCACCAATACGCCCTCACCCGCCTCTACCAAACACACGGCCTCACCCCCACCACCCTCACCGGCCACTCCATCGGCGAAATCACCGCCGCCACCACCGCCGGCATCCTCACCCTCCACGACGCCGCACACCTCCTCACCACCCGCGCCCACCTCATGCACCAACTCCCCCCACACGGCACCATGCTCGCCATCCAAGCCACCGAACACGAAGTGGTCGCCACCCTCACCCCCACCGTCGCCCTCGCCGCCGTCAACGGACCCCGAGCCGTCGTCATCTCCGGAACCGAAAAGAGCGTCCAGCAGATCGGCGACCTGTGGCGCCGCCGCGGCCGACGCACCACCAAGCTCCGCGTCAGCCACGCCTTCCACTCCCCCCTCATGAACCCCGTCCTCGACGAGTTCGCCGCCGTCCTCGAAGGGCTCACCTTCCACGAGCCCACCGTCCCCGTCGTCCCGACCGCCGACAGCCCCCACCCGATGACCAGCCCCGCCTACTGGGTCGACCAGATCCGCCACACCGTCCGATTCCACGACGCGCTCGTCCAACTCCCGAACGACGACCTCCTCCTGGAGATCGGCCCGGACGCCGCGCTCACCCCGCTCATCACCACGGGGCACACCGCTCTCGCCAGCGCCCGACGCGACGAGGACGAGACCGGCTCCTTCCTCCGCTCCCTCGCCGACGCGCACACCCACGGCGCCTCCGTCGACTGGCCCGCACTCCTCCCGCCCGCACCGCCCACCGACCTCCCCACCTACCCCTTCCAACGCGAGCGCTACTGGATCCCCTCGACGCCCCCGGAAGGCGCGGGCAGCGACGCCGTCGACCACCCGTTCCTCACCGCCGCCGTGGAACTGCCCGCCGGCGGCGGCCTGGTACTCAGCGGCAGGGTCTCCCCCTCGACGGACCCGTGGCTCGCCGACCACGCCGTCGCGGGCAGCGTCCTCCTCGCCGGTACGGGGTTCCTGGAGCTCGCCTGCACGGCCGCACGCCGCGCGGGGTGCGGGCACCTCGGCGAACTGGTCGTCGAAGCACCGCTGTCGCTGCCGGCGACCGGCAGCGACGTGCAGGTGTGGGTGGCAGCGCCGGGAGACGGCGACCGGGACCTGGTGATCCGGTCCCGGGAGGGGGACGGCGACTGGGTGGTGCACGCGACGGGGACGCTCGCCGAATCCGTCGAGCAGGCGGCCGACACCTCGTGGACCGAACGCCCGTGGCCCCCCGCGGAGACCGAGGAGATCCCCGTCGAGGAGCTCTACGAGGAGCTGGCCGCCCGCGGCTACGCGTACGGGCCCGCCTTCCGCGGCCTGCGCGCGGTGTGGCGGTCGGAGGAGGAGACGTACGCCGAAGCCGTACTCCCCGAAGGCTGCGAGGACATGCGCCTCGCCGTCCACCCCGCGCTGCTGGACGCCGCGTTGCACCCCTTGGCCGTCGGCGCCTCCCGCGACGTCCGCCTGCCGTTCGCCTTCGGCCCCACGACCGTGCACTCGCCTGGCCCCCGCGCACTGCGCGTCCGGCTGCGGACGGCTGCCGGGTCCGTGCGGCTCGACGCCGTCACCGACTCGGGGGAACCGGTGCTCACCACCGAGGGGCTCGTGCTGCGCACGGTGGACACCGGTCGGCTGGCCGCCCGTGCGCCCGCGCGGGTGGACGCGCTGCGGCACGAGGTGGCCTGGCAGCGCGTCACCGAGCTCCCGCCGGCCGGACCGGCCCCCGGCACCTGGCTGGTCCTGGCGACGGCGTCCGCCTCGCCCTCGTGGAGCGCGGCCCCCGTCGAGGACGCCGTCACCGTCGCCTTCGACGGGGAGGAGGGGCGCGCGGAGCTCGCCGCGCGGCTGCCCGACGGGGAGTTCGCCGGCGTCCTGTGCTTCGCACGGCGCCCGGTGGAGCTGCTCACGGCGGTGCAGGCGCTCGCCGACGCGAAGGTGGCCGCCGAGGTGTGGTGCGTCACCCACCGCGCGGACGACGACCCGGACGCCGCCGCGGTGTGGGGCCTCGGACGGGCCGCCGCGCTCGAACTCCCCGACCGGTGGGGCGGGTTGGTCGACGTGCCGGAGGAGCGCACCGACTCCGCCGCCGCCCGCCTGGCGGGGCTGCTCTCCGGCGGCGGCGACGAGGACCAGGTCCGCATCGCGGACGACGGCGTCTTCGCACGCCGCCTCGTCGCCGCCGCGCCGGCGGACGAGCCGGACGGCTGGCAGCCCTCGGGGTCGGTGCTGATCACCGGCGGCACCGGGTCGCTCGGCGCCCACGTCGCCCGCTGGACGGCCCGACTCGGCGGCTGCTCCGTCCTGTTGGTCTCCCGGCAGGGCCCCGAGGCCCCCGGCGCGGGGGAGCTGCTTGCGGAACTGGCCGCCTGCGGCACACCGGCACGCGCCGTCGCGGCGGACGTCGCGGACCGGGAGGCGATGGCCGCGGTCGCGCGCGAGGCGGCCGAGGGCGGTGCGCCCGTCCGGGCGGTCTTCCACGCCGCGGGGGTCGGCGCGCAGAAGCCGCTGCTGGAGACCGGGCACGAGGACCTGCGGTCCGTCATGGCGGCGAAGGCCGGGGGCGCCCGGGTCCTCGACGAGGTGTTCGCCGACGCGGAGTTGGACGCCTTCGTGCTCTTCTCCTCCGTCTCCGGCATCTGGGGCGCGGCAGGCCAGGCGGCGTACGGCGCCGCCAACGCCGCACTCGACGCGGTCGCCGCGCGGCGTCGGGCGCGCGGGCCGGCGGCGGCCTCGCTCGCGTGGGGCCCGTGGGCCGGCGGCGGCATGGTCGACGCCGAGCGCGAGCGGCAGCTCCGCCGGCGCGGCCTCGTCCCGCTGCCGGTCGCCGACGCCGTCGCGGCGCTGGCCCGTTCGGTCGCGCTGGGCGGGGACGGCGTGCTCGTCGACGCGGCGTGGCCGCGGTTCCTCCCGCTCTTCACCGCGGCGAGGCCGGCGCCGCTCTTCGCGGAGTTCCTCCGCGGGTCGGAGGAGGCGCCGAAGACGGCCGGACGGTTCGCCGCCGTCCCGCCCGCCGAGCGGGAGCGGGCTCTGCGGGAGCTGGTGCGGGCCGAAGTCGCCGCCGCCATCGGCCAGTCGGACCCCGCCCGGGTCGACCTCGACCGCCCGCTGCGCGAGCTCGGCTTCGACTCCCTCATGTCCGTCCGGCTCCGCGACCGGCTCGCCGCGGCGACCGGCGTCCGCCTCCCGGCGACGCTCGCCTTCGACCACCCCACCTCCACCGCGCTCACGCACCACCTGGAATCCCTCCTCGCCCAGGTGCCCGACGAGGAGCGGCGGACCGCGGCCGCGACGGCGTCCACCGCGGAGCCCGTGGCCATCGTCGGCATGGCCTGCCGCTACCCGGGCGGGGTCGCGACGCCGGAGGACCTGTGGCGGCTCGTCGCCGAGGGACGCGACGCCGTCACCGGCTTCCCCACGGACCGCGGTTGGGACCTGGCCCGCCTCCACGACCCGGACCGGGAGCGGACCGGTACGGCCCACGCGCGGGAGGGCGGCTTCCTCGACGACCCGGCGGGGTTCGACGCGGACTTCTTCGGCATCCCCCCTCGCGAGGCCCTGGCGATGGACCCGCAGCAGCGGCTCCTGCTGGAGGCGGCCTGGGAGGCCGTCGAGTCCGCGGGGATCGTCCCGGAGAGCCTGCGCGGCACTCGGGCCGGGGTCTTCGCGGGGGTGATGTACAACGACTACCACTCCCGGCTCGGCGGCATCCCCGACGGCCTGGAGGGCATCCTCGGCCTCGCCAACAGCAACAGCGTCATGTCCGGGCGGATCTCCTACCTGTTGGGGCTGGAAGGTCCCGCGGTGACGGTGGACACGGCGTGCTCGTCGTCGCTCGTGGCGCTGCACCTCGCCTGCCAGGCGCTGCGCAACGG
>NZ_AJTQ01000272.1 GCF_000262345.1 Streptomyces xiaopingdaonensis
GACGCCCAACATCTTCGTCGAGTTCAGCCGCCAGGGCGGGCTCGCACCGGACGGCCGGTGCAAGCCGTTCTCCGCGGACGCGGACGGCACCGGCTGGTCGGAGGGGGTGGGCGTGCTCCTCGTCGAGCGGCTGTCGGACGCCAGGCGGCTCGGCCATCAAGTCCTCGCCGTCGTACGGGGCTCGGCCGTCAACCAGGACGGCGCGTCCAACGGGCTGACCGCACCCAACGGGCCGTCGCAGCAGCGCGTCATCCGGGCGGCGCTCCGCCAGGCGGGCGTCGCCCCCGCCGATGTCGACCTCCTCGAGGCGCACGGGACGGGCACGCGGCTGGGCGACCCGATCGAGGCGCAGGCCCTCCAGTCCACCTACGGGCAGGGCCACACTCCCGCCCGCCCCCTCCACCTCGGCAGCCTCAAGTCCAACATCGGCCACACCCAGGCCGCCGCGGGCGTCGCCGGCCTCATCAAGGCCGTCCAGGCACTCCGCCACGAGACGCTGCCGCCCACTCTCCACGCCGACCACCCCACAGCCGAGATCGACTGGAGCCCGCGCACCCTCCACCTCCTCGCCCGGCCCCAGCCCTGGCCCCGCACCGGCACCCCCCGCCACGCCGCCGTCTCCTCCTTCGGCATCAGCGGCACCAACGCGCACGTCGTCCTCGAAGAAGGCGACCCGCCGCCCGCGCACACGCCGGCGCCGGAGTCGGGCCCGCCCGTACCGTTCGTCCTCTCCTCCCGCACCTCCGGGGCGCTGCCCGCTCAAGCGAGGGCGCTGCGCGCACACCTGGCGGCGCACCCGGAGCTCGCGCCGCAGGACGTGGCGCGGTCGCTCGCCACCGCTCGTTCGGCTTCCGCGCACCGGGCCGTGGTGGTCGCCGCCGACCGGGAACAACTGCTCGACGGACTCGACGCGCTCGGCGAGGGCCCCGACGCCGTCGCCCCCGCCTCGGTGCGGACCGGGACGGCGCGACCGGGGCGCACGGTGCTGATGTTCCCGGGGCAGGGTTCGCAGTGGGCAGGCATGGGCCGCGAACTGCTCGCGGAGAGCGAGGTGTTCGCCGCCTCGCTCCGGGAGTGCGAGGAGGCGCTGGCACCCTTCGTCGAGTGGTCGCTGCGGGACGTGCTCGCGGACGGCAGCGCCGCGGCGGCGCCCGTCGACGTCGTGCAGCCCGCGCTCTTCGCGGTGATGGTCTCGCTGGCGCGGGTGTGGCAGGACCTGGGAGTCCCCGTCGACGGGGTGGTCGGCCACTCGCAGGGCGAGATCGCCGCCGCCTGCGTCTCGGGGGCGCTGTCCCTCAGCGACGGCGCGCGGGTCGTGGCCACCAGGTCCCGGCTGCTCGCCGAACTCGCGGGCACGGGCGGGATGGTCTTCGTCGGCCTGCCCGTCGGCGAGGTGCGGCACCGCCTCGACGGCAGGTTCTCGCTCGCCTCGGTCAACGGCCCGGGCTCCGTCGTCGTGTCGGGACCCGAAGACGCGCTCGGCGAACTCGTCGAGTCCGCGCGGGCCGACGGCGTCCGCACCCGCCGGGTCGACGTCGACTACGCCTCGCACTCCCCCGCCGTCGAGGCCGTACGCGACCGCCTGCTGACGGACCTCGCGGGCGTGGCGCCGCGGGAGGGCGCGGTGCCGCTCTACTCGACGGTGACGGGCACTCGGCTGACCGGCAGCGAACTGGACGCCGGGTACTGGTACCGCAACCTGCGCGAGACGGTGCGGTTGGAGAGGTCCGTCGAGGCGCTGGCGGCCGACGGGTTCGGGTTCTTCGCCGAGTGCAGCCCGCACCCCGTACTCACCGTCGGCGTGCGCGAGACCCTCGACGCGCTCGGCGCCGAGGGAACGGTCCTCGGCTCGCTGCGGCGGGACGACGGCGGGACCGAGCGGATGCTCCGCTCCCTGGCGGAGGGGTACGTCGACGGACTGCCGGTCGACTGGCACCGGGCGCTCGGCGCCGGCGCGACCGTACCGCTCCCGACGTACGCCTTCCAGCACGAGCGCTTCTGGCTCGACGCGCCCCGACCCGCCGACGCAGCGGACGCGTGCGCTGCCGACTCGCGGTTCTGGGACGCCGTGGAGCGCGAGGACCTCGGGGAGCTGGCGGCCGAGCTCGGCGGGGACGACGGACTCGCCGAGGCGCTGCCCGCGCTCGCGGCCTGGCGCCGCCGCAGCAGGCGGCAGGCCGACCTCGACTCGTGGCGGTACGAAGTGGCCTGGCGCGCGCACCCGGTCCCGGAGGGACGCCCGGCGGGCCGCTGGCTCCTGCTGACCAGCCGCACGCCGGAGGCGGAGCGGGTGGGCTCCCTCCTCGCGGACCGCGGGCTGGAGTGCGTACCGCTGACCCTCGGCGCGGACGACGCCGACCGCGCCGCGCTCGCCGCCCGCCTCGACGGGGCGGCCTGCGGGCAGTACGCGGGCGTGCTGTCGCTGCTGGGCCTCGACGAGCGGCCGCACCCGTCGCTGCGGGGGCTGACGACGGGGCTCGCCCTGACGGTCGCCGCGGTGCAGGCGCTCGGCGACGTCGGCGTCGACGCCCCGCTGTGGGCGGTCACTTGCGGGGCCACGGACGTCGAGGAGGCGCCGCCGCACCCGGGCCGGCACCAGGTCTGGGGGCTGGGACGGGTCGTGGCCCTGGAGCACTCCGCGCGGTGGGGCGGCCTCGTCGACCTGCCCGAGGAGCCGGACGGTCCCGCCGCCGAGGCGCTCCTCGGCGTCCTGACCTCCGGCCACGACGAGGACCAGTGGGCGATCCGTGGCGGAGGGACGCGCGTGCGCAGGCTCGTCCGCGGCTCCCCCACCGCGGCGCGCGACCCGTGGCGTCCGGCGGGCACCGTCCTCATCACCGGGTCTTGCGGCTCGCTGGGCCCGCACCTCGCACGGTCGATGGCCGAACGCGGGGCGCCGCACATGGCCCTGGTGAGCAGGCGGGGGGCCGCCTCTCCCGGCGTCTCCGAACTCCTCGCCGAGCTGCGGGAGTCGGGCTGCCGGGCGGAGGCGTACGCCTGCGACGTACGGGACCGGGAGGGGCTGCGCACCGTGCTGCGGGACCTGGCGGACGCGGGCCGTCCGGTGACGACGGCGGTGCACGCCGCCGCCCACCTGGACATCGCCTCGCTGGAGTCGACGACGCTCGGCCACTTCGCGGAGGTGGTGGACGCCAAGGTCGCAGGCGCCGTCAACCTCGCCGAGCTCCTCGACCCGGAGCACCTGCGCGAGTTGGTCCTCTTCTCGTCGATCGCCGGGGTCTGGGGCAGCGCGGAACACGGCGCGTACGCCGCCGCCAACGCGTTCCTCGACGCCTTCGCGGAGCGCTGCCGCGCCGACGGCCTCCCCGTCACCTCGGTGGCCTGGGGCATCTGGGACGAGCGGATCACCAAGGACCGCACGGACGCCGACCTCGTCGTCCGCCGCGGGCTGCCGTTCCTCGACCGCGCCACGGCCTTCGAGGGCCTGTACCAGGCCATGGCGACCGACCGCGCCTTCCACGTGGTCGCCGACGTCGACTGGGCGCGCTTCGTGCCGGTGTTCACCTCCGTACGCCCCAGCCCGCTCCTCGCCGACCTGGCCGAGCCCGCCCGCGAGCAGGCACCGGGAGCGCCCGGCGCCGCCGAGGGCACCGGGCTCCGGGAGCGCCTGGCGGCCATGGTGCCGGCGGACCGCGAGCGCACCGTGCTCGACCTGGTGCGGCGGACCGGCGCCGTGGTGCTCGGGCGCGGCACGGACGAACGGCTGCCGGCCGAGCAGGAGTTCCGCCAGGCCGGCTTCGACTCGCTGCTCTCGGTCGACCTCCGCAACCGCCTCAACCGCGCCACCGGACTCGCGCTGCCGCCGACGCTCCTCTTCGACCACGCGACCCCGACCCGGCTCGCAGCCCGCCTCCTCGACGAACTCTCCGACCGCCGCGACGCGCCCGACCTCCTCACCCGGCTCGACCTGATCGGCACGGAGGCGCGGACGCTCCCGACGGAGGACGAGACGGTACGTCGGCAACTGGCGTCCCGCGCGGAGGCGTTGTTGCGCACCCTGCGCGGCGGTGCGGCCGACGAAGCGCGGGACCTGGAGTCGGTGGACACCACCGAGGAACTCCTGGACCTCCTCGACAGCCGGTACGGCGAATCGTGAACGGGCGGCGCACGGCGGACGGAAGGAGGCAGCGGTGACGCACGGCGGGCCGAGCAACGAGGAGCGCCTCGCGCGGCATCTGCGCACCATCAGCGGCGAGTTGGGCGCCGCTCGGCGCCGCGTCGAGGAGCTGGAGGGACGGCGGCGCGAGCCGATCGCCGTGGTGGGCATCGGCTGCCGCTACCCGGGCGGGGTGAGCAGCGCCGACGACCTGTGGCAGGTGGTCAGCGAGGCCCGCGACACCGTCTCGGGGTTGCCGAAGGACCGCGGTTGGGAGGTCGCGGGGCCCGCCCCCGCGCACCCGGACGCGCCCGGACGCAGCCGCACCGCCTCCGGTGGGTTCCTCCACGAAGCGGCCTGGTTCGACGCGGAGTTCTTCGGGATCTCGCCGCGCGAGGCCCAGGCGATGGACCCGCAGCAGCGGCTCCTCCTGGAGACGGCGTGGGAGGCGGTGGAGAACGCGGGGATCGCCCCCGACTCCCTCCGCGACAGCCCCACGGGCGTCTTCACGGGCTCCAACATCCAGGACTACTCGCACGTGCTCGCCGCGGCACCGGGAGCGGCCGAGGGCCACGTCGTCACCGGCACGACCGGAGCCATGGTCTCCGGCCGGCTCTCCTACACGCTCGGCCTCAACGGCCCGTCCGAGACGATCGACACGGCCTGCTCGTCGTCGCTCGTGGCGCTGCACACGGCGGTGCGCGCGCTGCGCGAAGGAGAGTGCACCGCCGCGCTCGCGGGCGGTGCCACGGTGTTGACGACGCCGCGCGCGTTCGGCGAGTTCAGCAGGCAGCGGGTGCTCGCCCCCGACGGCCGGTGCAAGGCGTTCGGTGCCGACGCCGACGGCTTCGGACTCGGGGAGGGAGCGGCGATGCTCTTCCTGGAGCGGCTGAGCGACGCGCACAGGCTCGGCCACCCGGTGCTCGCCGTCGTCCGGGGCTCCGCCGTCAACTCCGACGGGGCTTCGAACGGCATCACCGCGCCCAACGGCCCCTCGCAGGAGCGCGTCCTGCGGGATGCGCTGGCCGCCGCCGAGGTGCCCGCCTCGGAGGTCGACCTCGTGGAAGCGCACGGCACGGGAACGAAGTTGGGCGACCCGATCGAGGCCCGCGCGCTGATGGCGGTGTACGGCGCGGCCCGGGCCCCGGACGCGCCGCTCTGGGTGGGCTCGGTCAAGTCCAACCTCGGGCACACACAGGCAGCCGCCGGGGCCGCCGGCGTCATCAAGGCCGTACTCGCGTTGCGGCACCGGGTGTTGCCGCCGACCCTGCACGCCGACGTACCGACGCCGGAGGTCGACTGGTCGGCGGGTACCGTCCTGCCCCTGACGGAAGCGCGCGCCTGGACGTCCGCCGGCCGGCCGCGGCGGGCGGCGGTCTCCGCCTTCGGCATCAGCGGCACCAACGCCCACCTGATCGTCGAGGAGGCGCCTCCGGCGACGGTCCACGACACCCCGGCGCCGGACGATCCGCCCCTCCTCCCCTGGCTGTTGTCCGCGCACTCGGCCGAGGCGCTGGCGGACCAGGGCGACCGGCTGCTCTCGTGGTGCGCCCGCCGGCCGGACGCCGCGCCGGGCGACGTCCCGCGGGCGCTGCTCGCCTCCCGCGCCACCTTTGCGCACCGCGCGGTGGTGCTGGCGGACGGCGCGAGGCCGCCGCGCGCCGCGCTCCGCGCGCTCGCGGCCGGGGAGCCCCACCCCGACCTCGTACGCGGCCGGGCGGCCGAGCCCGGTCGGCCCGCGTTCCTGTTCCCCGGGCAGGGGAGCCAACGCCCGGGCATGGGCGGAGAGCTGTACGCGCGGTTCCCGGTCTACGCGGCGGCCTTCGACGCGGCCTGCGCGGAGTTCGACGCGCACCTGCCCCGGCGGCTGCGCGAGGTCGTCCTCGCCCGCGCGGGAACCGCCGAGGCGGCGCTGCTGGACCGTACCGAGTTCGCACAGCCCGCGCTCTTCGCCGTCGAAGTGGCGCTCTTCGCGCTGCTGGAGTCGTGGGGGGTGCGGCCGGTGAGGCTGCTGGGGCACTCCGTCGGCGCGCTCGCCGCCGCCCACGTCGGCGGGGTGCTGTCGCTCGCCGACGCCTGCGCCGTCGTCGCCGCCCGCGGCCGCCTGATGCAGGCGCTCCCGAGCGGGGGCGCGATGGCCGCGCTCCAGGCGGCGGAGGACGAGGTCGTCCCGCTGCTGCGCGGCCGGGAGGACCGCGTCGGCCTCGCGGCGGTCAACGGGCCGCGGTCGGTCGTCGTGTCGGGGGACGAGGACGCGGTCGCCGAAGTCTGCGCCCACTGGCGGGAGGCGGGCAGGCGGGTCAAGCGGCTCAACGTCAGCCACGCCTTCCACTCGCCCCGCATGGACGGCATGCTCGACGACTTCCTCGGCGTCACCGCCTCCGTCGAATGGCACGAGCCGACGATCCCGCTCGTCTCCGACACGACCGGAGCGCCGGCCGGCGCCCGGGAGTGGGCCGACCCCCGCTACTGGGTGGACCACGTCCGCAGGACCGTCCGCTTCCACGACGGGCTGGAGGCGCTCCGCGCGGACGGCGTCACCGCCTTCCTCGAACTCGGCCCCGACACCGCCCTCACCGGCGTCGCGGCGGACAGCGGCCGAGGCACCGACGTGCACGTCGCCTGCCTGCCGCGGGGACGGCCCGAGGCGCACTCCGTGCTGACAGCGCTCGCCCGGCTGCACTGCCACGGCGTCACCCCTGCGTGGAACGCACTCCTCCCCGGTCGGGGCCGCCATTTGGATCTGCCGACCTACCCCTTCCAGCGGGAGCGGTTCTGGCTGGAGCCGGAAGCCCGTCCCCGCGCCGCCGAGGACGACCGGTTCTGGTCGCTCGTCGACTCCGCGCCCGAAGCGCTGGCCGCGGAGCTCGGCGTGGCGGCCGACGCCGAACTCCCCGCCGTGCTGCCCGCGTTGCGCCGCTGGCGGGACGGCGCGGCCCGGCGCACCGGCACGGACGCGTGGCGGTACGGCGTCGCCTGGCGTCCGGTGCCGCCCGCCGACGAACCGTCGCTCACCGGGACGTGGCTCGTCGTC
>NZ_AJTQ01000273.1 GCF_000262345.1 Streptomyces xiaopingdaonensis
GCGACGACGCGCACGGACTCGTGGCCGCACTCACCGGCCTCGGCGCCGAGGTCACGCACCTTCCGCCGACCGCCTCCGGCGACCGGACCGCGCTCGCCGCCCTGCTCGCTCCCCTGCCCCCACCGGACGGCGTCGTCGCAGCGCCGGACGCCGACGAGCCGCCGTCCACCGTCCTCGCGCTGCTGCAAGCGCTCGGCGACGTCGGGTTCTCGGCCCCGCTGTGGTGCCTGACGTGCGGCGCCGTCGCCGTGGCGGAGGAGGCGCCCGACGTGGCACAAGCCGCGGTGTGGGGGCTGGGACGTGTCGCGGCGCTGGAACACCCGGACCGCTGGGGCGGGTTGCTCGACCTGCCGGCGGCTCTCCCGGCCGACCTCGGCCCGCTGCTCGGCTCGGCGCTCACGGGAACCGACGACCAACTGGCGCTCCGCGAGGGCAGCTTGCTCGCCCGGCGCCTCGTCCCGCGCCCCGCGGCGACCGGAGCGGCGCCCCCGCTGTCCGGAACGGCGCTCGTCACCGGCGGGACCGGCGGCCTGGGAGCCCGGGTCGCCAAGTCGCTCGCGGCCCGCGGAGCCCGGCATCTCGTGCTGGTGAGCCGCAGGGGTCCGGACGCGCCGGGCGCGGGACCGCTTCGCGAGGAACTGGCAGCGCTCGGCGCCACGGCGACGATCCGCGCCTGCGACGCCGCCGACCGCGCCGCGCTCGCCCGGGTGCTCGCCGACGTGCCGGAGGAGCAGCCGCTCCGCGCCGTCGTCCACGCGGCGGGCGTGCTCGACGACGGCATCCTCGACGCCCAGACACCGGAGCGCCTCGCGGCCGTGCTCTCGGCGAAGTCCGTGGCGGCACGGCACCTCCACGAGCTGACGCGGGAGCAGGACCTCGCCGCCTTCGTCGTCTTCTCCTCCCTGGCGGGCATCCTCGGCACACCCGGGCAGGGCAACTACGCCGCCGCCAACGCCCAGTTGGACGCGCTCGCCGAGCAGCGGCACGCAGAGGGCCGTCCGGCGACGTCCGTCGCGTGGGGCCCGTGGGCCGAGGACGGCATGGCGCACGGCCTCGACACCGGCCGGCTGCGCGGGAGCGGACTGCGGCCCATGGACCCGGACCTGGCGCTGGGCGCCCTCTGGGACGCGGTCGGCGAGGGGGCTCCGACCGTGCTCGTCGCCGACGTCGAGTGGGACGCCTTCGCCGCACGCGCGGCGGCGCTCCGTCCGAGCAGGCAGCTCGCCGAACTCACCGCCGCCGCGGCCGGACCCCGGGCCCGTACGCCGACGCTCGACCGCGACCTGCCGGGGCTGCCTCCGGCCGAACGGCACGCGCGGGTCCGCGACGTGGTGCGGGAGCACGTCGCGGTCACGCTCGGGCACGGCGGCGGATGGCGGCCCGACCCCGAACGCTCCTTCCGCAGCCTCGGGTTCGACTCCCTCATGGCGGTGGACCTCCGCAACCGCCTCGACGCCGCCACGGGGCTGAAGCTGCCGAGCACCCTGGTCTTCGACCATCCCACGCCGGAAGCCCTCGTCACGCACCTGCTCTCCGCGCTCCTCGACGAGGCGGCGGTGGGCCCCGAGGCGGCGCTCGCCGAAGTCGACCGGCTGGAGGACGTGCTCGGCTCCGCCTCCCTCGACGACGAGGCCCGCGGGGCCGTCGAAGCCCGGCTGCGGGAGCTGCTGAAGCGCTGGTCCCCCGGCCCGGCCGACGGGCCTTCGCTCACCCGGGCGTCGGCCGAGGAGGTCGTCGACTTCCTCAACGACGAACTCGGCATCACCCTCGACCCCGGCCGGAGCCGGCCGGCGCCGTGAGCCGGGTCCCCTCGCTGCGAAAGGTTCCCACGTGTCCACAGCACAGCCCCCGTCCACCGAGGACAGGTTGCGGTACTTCGTCAGGCAGCTCACGGGCGAGCTGCGGCAGGCCAGGCAGGAGCTGGCCGAGCAGGGGTCGAGGAGTACCGAGCCGGTCGCGATCGTCGGCATGAGCTGCCGGCTGCCCGGCGGCGTGACGTGCCCCGACGAGCTGTGGCAGCTCGTCCTCGACGGCACGGACGCGATCTCCGCGTTCCCCACCGACCGCGGCTGGGACACGGAGCGGCTCTACGACCCCGGCGGCGACCGCCCCGGCACGACGTACACGTGCGAGGGCGGATTCCTGTACGGCGCAGGCGAGTTCGACGCGGGCTTCTTCGGGATCTCGCCCCGCGAGGCGCTCGGCATGGACCCGCAGCAGCGCCAGCTCCTCGAAACGTCCTGGGAGGCGCTGGAGCACGCCGCGCTCCTCCCCTCCGCCCTGCGCGGCAGCCGCACGGGCGTCTACGTCGGGGCCGCGACGCAGGGCTACGGGTTCGACGTCTCGACGGGCGGGGTCGGCGTCGAGGGGTACGGGATCACGGGGGTTTCGACCTCGGTGCTCTCCGGCCGCATCGCCTACACCCTCGGCCTGGAGGGCCCGGCCGTCACGATCGACACGGCCTGCTCCTCCTCGCTGGTGGCGCTGCACCTCGCCTGCCGGTCGCTCCAGCGGGGCGAGACGGACCTCGCGCTCGTCGGCGGAGCGACGGTGATGCCGACGCCGAGCACGTTCGTGGAGTTCAGCCGCCAGGGCGGGCTGGCGCGGGACGGCCGGTGCAAGGCGTTCGCCGCGGACGCGGACGGCACGGGCTGGTCGGAGGGCGTCGCGTTCCTCGTCGTGGAGCGGCTCTCCGAGGCGCGGCGCCGCGGACACCGGGTGCACGCGCTGGTCCGCGGCTCGGCCGTCAACCAGGACGGCGCCTCGATGGGCCTGAGCGCGCCCAACGGCCCGGCACAGCAACGGGTGATCACCGAGGCGCTGACGAGCGGCGGGCTCACCCCAGAGGACGTCGACGTCGTCGAGGCGCACGGCACGGGCACCAGGCTCGGCGACCCGATCGAGGCGCAGGCGCTGCTCGCCACGTACGGCCAGGGACGCCCCGCCGATCGGCCGCTGCGACTGGGTGCGTTGAAGTCCAACATCGGGCACACGCAGTCGGCTTCGGGGGTCGCAGGCGTGCTCAAGATGGTGGAGGCCCTGCGGCACCGCACCATGCCGCGGACCCTCCACGCCGACACCCGCTCCCCCGAGGTCGACTGGGACTCGGGAGCGGTGGAGCTGCTCACCGAGAACCGGCCCTGGCCGCGTGCCGGGCATCCGCGCCGGGCCGGCGTCTCCGCCTTCGGTATCGGCGGCACCAACGCGCACGTGATCCTCGAAGAGCCGGATCCTGAGCCCGAAGCGGCGTCGCCCGCCCACGCGTTGCCGGTGCCGCTGGTGGTCTCGGGGACGTCGCCGGACGCGGTGCGCGGGCAGGCGGCGGCGCTCCGCGCCCACCTGGCCGCGCACCCGGACCTGGCGACGGCCGACGTCGCGCGGTCGCTGGTGGCGAGCCGGACCCTCTTCGACCACCGGGCGGTGGTGCTGGCGGAGGACGGGACGGCGGACGCGGCACTCGCGCGCGTGGCACCCGTCGCCGCGGGACATGGCCGGGCCGGCGCACTCTTCTCCGGCCAGGGCGCCCAGCGCCCGGGGATGGGGCGCCGGCTCGCCGCCGACTTCCCCGTCTTCGCCGAGGCGCTGGAGGAGGTCTGCGCCACGACCGACCCGCTGCTCGGCCGCTCCCTCACGGAGGTGATGTGGCGGGCGCCCGCGGAGGTCCTCGCACGCACGGAGTACGCGCAACCCGCGCTCTTCGCCTTCGAGTCGGCGCTGGCGCGGCTGTGGCGGTCGTGGGGGCTGCGGTTCGCCGCCGTGGCGGGGCACTCGGTCGGGGAGGTGGCGGCGGCCGTGGTGTCCGGGGTGCTCTCCACCGGGGACGGGGCGCGTCTCGCCGTCGCGCGTGGCCGTCTCATGCAGGCCCTCCCGCCGGGCGGAGCGATGGTCGCGGTCGCCGCGGGCGAGACGGAGGTGGCCACGATGCTGGAGGGCGAGTCGGAAGCCGTGATCGCGGCGGTGAACGGGCCGAGCGCCGTCGTCGTCTCCGGCACCCGGGCCGCCGTCCTGCGGGTCGGCGACTACTGGCGCGCACGGGGCCGCCGGACGCGGCAGCTCCGGGTGAGCCACGCCTTCCACTCGCCGCTCATGGACCCGATGCTCGACGGATTCGCCGACGCCGTCGCCGAACTCGCCTTCCACCGGCCGGAGATCCCCGTCAGCCCCTCGGCCGATACCCCGCACCCCTTCGACTCGCCCGAGTACTGGGTGGAGCACGCCCGGCGCACGGTCCGCTTCGCCGACGCGGTGGCGCACCTGCGCGAGGTCGACGTCCTCGTCGAACTCGGCCCCGACGCCGCGCTCACCCCCCTCGTCGACGACGGGCGGCCGGTCCTCGCCTCGACGCGGCGGGACAGGAGCGAGACCCGTACCGTGCTCTCCGCGCTGTGCGGCGCCCACGCGCACGGCGTCCCCGTCGACTGGAGCGCGCTGCTGGGAGAGGGACGGCCCGTACCGCTGCCGACGTACGCGTTCCAGCGCGACACCTACTGGCTCAGGGCCGCAGGGCCCGAGGAGGCGCCCTCGCCACCGCAGGAGCGGTTCTGGGCGGCCGTCGAGCAGGGCGACGCACGCGAGTTGACGGAAGCGCTCGGCGCACCGGCCGAACTGCTCCCCGTGCTGCCGGCGCTCTCCCGCTGGCACCGCGAGGCGAGCGACCGGCTCCGGCTCGACGCGTGGCGCTACCGCGCCACCTGGCGCCCGGCGGCCCAACCCCGCAGCGCGGCCCGGGTCCCCGGCACGTGGCTGGTCGTCCTGCCCGAGCGGGACGAGGCAGCGACCGCCGGCCGGCTCCGGACGCTGACCAGGACGCTCGCCGACGTGGAGACGGTGCGGACCGGTGCGGACCGCGAGACGGCAGCCGCCGCGCTCGGTGCGGCGGTCGCGGCAGGGCCGACGCTCTCCGGTGTCGTCAGCCTGCTCGACACGGCCGAGGAGGTCCTCGTCCTCGTCCAGGCGCTCGGCGACGTGCGGGTCGGCGCGCGGCTGTGGTGCGTCACCAGGGGCGCGGTCGGGGTCGGCCCCGCGGAGGCTCCGACGGACCCGGACGCGGCTGCGGTGTGGGGGCTGGGCCGGGTGGCGGGTCTGGAGCACCCCGAACGGTGGGGCGGGCTCGTCGACCTTCCCGCGGAGGTCGACGAACGCGTCGCCGGCTGGCTCGCCGGCGTCCTGACGGGCGAGGGGCACGAGGACCAGGTCGCGCTCCGCGCCGGCGGCGTCTGGCTGCGGCGGATCGAACCCGCACCGGCCGGGCCGGCCCAGCGCACCTGGGCCCCGCGCGGGACCGTCCTCGTCACCGGGGGCACGGGATCGCTGGGGGCGCACCTCGCACAGCGGTTCGCGCGGCAGGGCGGCTGCTCCCTCGTGCTCGTCTCCCGGAGCGGGTGCGCGGCGGACGGCGCCGAGGACCTGGCGCGCCGGCTCGAGGCCACCGGGACCCCGGTGCGGGTCGTCGCCGCCGACGTCGCCGACGGGACGCGGATGTCCCGGCTCGTCGCCGAACTCGCCGAGCAGGGCGAACCGGTGCGCGCCGTCTTCCACACCGCCGGCTGCGGGCAGAACACGCCCCTGGACGAGATGACGGTGGAGGAGCTGCGCACCGTCTCCGCGGGGAAGGCCGCGGGCGCCCAGGTGCTCGACGAGCTCTTCGCCGACACCCCGCTCGACGCGTTCGTCCTCTTCTCCTCCCTCTCCGGCTTCTGGGGCAGCGGCCGCCAGGCCGCCTACGCCGCCGCCAACGCCCGGCTCGACGCGCTCGCCGAGCGGCGCCGCGCGCGGGGCCTCGCCGCGACCTCGGTGGCCTGGGGCGTGTGGGCCGGGTCCGGCATGCTCGACCCGGACGGCGAACGGGAGCTGCGCCGCCGGGGGTTGGTCCCCATGCCCGCCGAGGACGGCCTGCGCGCGCTCCAGCAGGTGCTCGACCGGGACGAGGGCACGCTCGCCGTCGCGGACGTCGACTGGGAGTCCTTCCTCGTCGGCTACACGGCGGCCGGACCGCGCCCGCTCGTGGAGGACCTGCCGCAAGTGCGGGCCCTGCGACGGGAACTGCCGCCCGACCCCGGCGGTCCGGGCCGTACCGTCGCCGAACTCGCGGGCGAACAGCGGCAGTCGGCGCTCCGTGCCCTCGTCGGGGAGGCGGTGGCGGAGGAGTTGGGCCACTCGGACCCGTCCGCGGTCTCCGACGCACGCTCCTTCGCCGAGCTGGGGTTGGACTCCGTCTCCGCGGTCGCCATCCGCAACCGCCTGGGCCGCGCCACCGGGCTCACCCTGCCCGCGACGCTCGCCTTCGACCGGCCGACCGTCCCCGAGGTGTGCGCGTTCCTCGAACGGGCCCTGGACGAGGGCGGGTTCGCACGGCAGGCGCCCGAAGGCCCGCGCTCCGCCGACGACGAGACGTTCGCGGCCGTCTACCGGGCCGTCGCGCTCCGCGGCCGGATGACGGAGGTGGAGGCGCTGCTCACCGGCGCCTCCGGGGTGCGGCGGCGGTTCCACGATCCGGAGGAGGCGAGTACGGGCCGGGTCCGGCTCGCCGCCGGCGGGGAGGCGCCCGCGGTGGTCGCCTTCCCCCCGTTCGCACCGGTCGAGCAGTCGCTCCAGTTCGCGAGGCTCGCGATGTTCTTCCGCGACCGCCGGGACCTCTCCCTCGTCCAAGTCCCCGGTTTCCAGCCGGATTCGGCGCTCGCCGAGACGCTGGAGACGCTCGTCGACGCGATGGCGGCGCAGGCCCTCCGCTGCGCGGAAGGGGAGCCGTTCGCGCTGCTGGGCTACTCCTCCAGCGGCTGGCTCGCGCACGCGGTCGCCGGACGGCTGGAGGAGTGGGGCGAACGGCCGCGCGGCGTGGTGCTGCTCGACACCTACCTGCCGGACAGCATGCCCCTGAGCCTGCGCCGCGCGATGAACTACGAGGTCAACGAGCGGCGTTCGCGGTTCACCACGATGAACTTCACGACGCTCACCGCGCTCGGCACCTACCGGGCGCTCTTCCGGCCGTGGTCGCCCGCTCCGACCGACGCCCCCACCCTCTTCGTCGCCCCGCAGGACCGCATCCCCGGCGACCCGGCGGTCCCCCGGCCCGACGGCGAGGAGTGGCGTGCCCGGTGGCCGCTGCCGCACACCAGGGTCAGCGTCCCGGGCGACCACTGCACCCTCGTCGCCGAGCACGCCGCCGAGACGGCCGCCGCCGTGCACGACTGGCTCGGCAAGGTCTGAACCGCACCCGGAAGGCGCTGATCATGGTCGCTGAAGAGGAACTGCTCGGCTATCTCAGGCGAGTCACCACGGAGTTGCACGACACCCGAAGGCGGCTGCAGGAGGCCGAGGCGGTGCGCGACGAGCCAGTCGCCGTCGTCGCGATGGGCTGCCGCCTGCCCGGCGGCGTCAACTCGCCCGAGGACCTGTGGCGGCTCGTGTCCGGCGGGCACGACGCCGTCTCCCGGTTCCCCGAGGACCGCGGCTGGGACACGGCGACGCTCCACGACCCCGACTCGGCGCGCCCCGGCACGAGTTACGTCGACGCCGGCGGCTTCCTCGCGGACGTCGCCGGGTTCGACGCCGAGTTCTTCGGTGTCTCGCCCCGCGAAGCCCTGGCGATGGATCCGCAGCAGCGGCTGCTCCTGGAGGTCGCCTGGGAGGCGCTGGAGAGGCTGGGCACCGACCCGGCCTCGCTCCGCGGCAGCCGGGCCGGCGTCTTCGTCGGCGGCGGCGCGCAGGACTACGCCGAGCTGGCGAGGGCCACGGCCGACACCGCCGGGTACCTCGCCACCGGCAACGCGCCGGCCGTCCTCGCCGGGCGGCTCGCGTACGTGCTCGGGACGGAGGGGCCCGCCGTCACGGTGGACACGGCGTGCTCGTCGTCGCTGGTCGCGCTGCACCAGGCGTGCCACGCGCTGCGGCACCGGGAGTGCGGCCTCGCGCTCGCGGGCGGCGTGACCGTGCTCGCCAGTCCGCAGGTTTTCGTGGAGTTCAGCGCCCAGCGGGGGCTGGCGCCCGACGGCCGGGCGAAGTCCTTCGCCGCGGGCGCCGACGGCACCGGTTGGGCGGAGGGCGTCGGACTCCTGGTGCTGGAGCGGCTCGGCGACGCCCGCCGCAACGGGCACGAGG
>NZ_AJTQ01000274.1 GCF_000262345.1 Streptomyces xiaopingdaonensis
CGGCTCGGCCGTCAACCAGGACGGCGCCTCCAACGGACTGACCGCGCCCAGCGGACCTGCGCAGCAGCACGTCATCCGGCAGGCGCTCGCCAACGCGCGGCTCTCCCAGACCGAGGTCGACGCCGTCGAGGCGCACGGCACCGGCACGACGCTGGGCGACCCCGTCGAGGCCCGGGCGCTGCTGGCGACGTACGGCCAGGGCCGTCCTGCCGACCGGCCGCTGTGGCTCGGCTCCCTGAAGTCCAACATCGGCCACGCGCAGGCGGCGGCCGGGGTGGCGGGCGTCATCAAGACGGTGCTGGCGCTGCGGCACGGCGTGCTGCCGAGGACGCTCCACGTGGACGCGCCCACCCCGCACGTCGACTGGTCCTCGGGGGCGGTCTCCCTGCTCACCGAGGCGCAGGAGTGGCCCTCGCGGGCCGGCAGGCCGAGGCGGGCGGGCGTCTCGGCCTTCGGTGTCAGCGGCACCAACGCGCACGTGATCCTGGAGGAGCCGCCGGACGCCCCGGCGCCGCCGGCCGCACGCCCGGAGCCCGCCGTTCCGCTGCCGTGGGTGCTGTCGGCGAGGACGCCGCGGGCGCTCCGGGAGCAGGCGGAACGGCTCCACTCGTGGACCGACGAGGCGGACGGGCCCGAGGGCGACGCCGCGCCGGCCGCCGTCGGCGCGGCGCTCCTGCGGAGCAGGACGGTCCTGGAGCACCGCGCCGTCGTCGTCGGCGACAGCCGGGACGCGCTGCGCGCGGGGCTCGCCCGGCTGTCCGGCGCGGAGACGAGCACCGTGCGCTCCACCCGGCCGGTCTCCGGCCTCGCCGACGCCGGTGAGCGCGTCGTCCTCGTCTTCCCGGGACAGGGCGCGCAGTGGGACGGCATGGCACGGTCGCTCCTCGCCACCTCGCCGGTCTTCGCCGACCGGCTCGGGGAGTGCGCCGACGTCCTCGACCCGATGACCGGCTGGGCCCTGCTCGACGTGCTGGCGGGCAGGCCGGGCGCCCCCGCGCTCGACCGGGTCGACGTGGTGCAGCCCGCGCTCTTCGCCGTGGGGGTGGCGCTCGCCGCGCTGTGGCGCTCCGGCGGCGTGGAGCCCGCCGCCGTCCTCGGCCACTCGCAGGGCGAGATCGCCGCCGCCTGCGTGGCGGGGGCGCTCTCTCTCGAGGACGCGGCGCGCGTGGTGGCCACGCGCTCCAGGGCGCTGCGGGCGCTGTCGGGGACGGGCGGCATGCTTTCCGTCTCCGCGTCCGCCGAGGACGTGGCACGCCTGATCGCCGACGGCTACGGGGAGTTGGCGACGGCGTCCGTCAACGCGCGGGAGATCACGGTGGTTTCGGGTGAGATCTCCGCGCTGCGGCGGTTCGCGGCGGAGCGCGAGGCCGCCGGGACGCACGTGCGCTGGGTCGCCGTCGACTACGGGTCCCACTCGGTCCAGGTGGAGGCCGTCGAGGCGGAACTCGCCGCGGAGCTGGCCGGCATCCGGCCGCGCCCGGCCGCCACACCGATGTTCTCGACCGTCGACGCCGACTGGGCGGACGGCACCCGGCTCGACGCCGCCTACTGGTACCGCAACCTGCGCCGGACCGTCCTCTTCGCGCCCGCCGTCGAGAAGCTGGCGGAGCAGGGCCACGACACCTTCATCGAGGTCAGCCCGCACCCGGTGCTGACCACGGGCATCGAGGAGACGCTGCGGGAGGCGGGACCCGCGCGGCCCCGCGCGGTCACCGGCACCCTCAGGCGGGACGAGGGCGACCGGGACGCGTTCCTCCGCGCGATGGCCGAGGCATGGGTCCGCGGTGTCGCCGTCGACTGGGCCACCGCGCTCCCCGACGCCGCCCGGCACCGGGCGACGCTGCCCACCTACCCGTTCCAGCACCGCCGTTACTGGCCCGAGGCGTCGGCCGGCACCGGCGACGTGACCGCCGCCGGGCTCGACCGGGCCGCGCATCCGCTCCTCGGCGCCCTCGTCGCATCGGCCGAGGGCGACGGCGTGCAGTGCACGGGGCGGCTCTCGCGCTCCGGTCACCCGTGGCTCGCCGAGCACACCGTCGCCGGGGCGGTGCTGCTGCCCGGCACGGCATTCGTCGAACTCGCCCTGCACGCGGGGACATTGGTCGACTGCCCGCGTATCGAGCAGCTCACCCTGGAGGCACCGCTGGACCTGACCGACGGCGGTGCGCGCCAGTTGCGCGTCGAAGTCGGCGAGGCGGACGGCGACGGGCAGCGCAGGGTGCGCGTGTGGTCGCGGCCGGAGGGCGCCGGAGCGGACTGGACGCTGCACGCCGCGGGCGCGGTCTCGCCGGAAGCCGGCGCGTACGAGCCGGACTCGGCGCAGTGGCCGCCGGCCGGCGCCGTCCCGCTCGGCACGGACGACCTCTACACCGGCTTCGCCGAAGCGGGGCTCGGCTACGGGCCGCTCTTCCGGTCGGTGCGCGCGGCGTGGTCGGCAGGCGAGGACGTACACGCGGAGGTGGCGCTGCCCGAGGAGACCGCAACGGACGGTTTCGCGCTCCACCCGGCGCTCTTCGACGCGAGCCTCCACGCCGTCGCGCTCCTCCCCCGGCAGGCTCCCGAGCCCGGGGTGCTGCTCCCCTTCCACTGGGAGGGCGTCACCGTGCACGCGGTCGGCGCGTCCGCACTGCGGGTCCGGCTGTCGCGGCGGGGAGAGGACTCCTTCGCACTGCACCTCTCCGACCCGTCCGGAGGCCCCGTGCTGTCGGTCGACGCGTTGACCCTGCGGCCACGCCCAGCGGACCCGTCGCGCCGTACCGCCGTACCCGACGGCCTCTTCCGCCTCGCCTGGCAGCCGTCCCGGGCCGCCGCCGCACCCGGGAAGCCCTCGCTGGTCTTTCTCGCCGGGGACGGAGCCGATGGCCTCCCCTCCTGGGAAGCCGGTGCGGTACCGGACGCCGTGGTGGCCCGCTGGGACCGCGGCCGGGACACGCTGGAGACCGTACTCGCGCTGCTCCACGCGTGGTTGGACCAGGAACGCGTGGTCGACTCCCGTCTGGTGCTGCTCACCGAGGGCGCGGTCCGAGCCGGCGCGGAGCCGCGGACCGTCGACCCGGTGCAGGCGGCCGCGTGGGGGCTGGTCCGCTCCGCGCAGGCGGAGCACCCGGGCCGCTTCCTCCTCGTCGACGTGGACGACCTGTCGGGCGGGGAAGCGGCGCTCGCGGCGGCGCTCGCGTCCGGCGACGAGCAGTGCGCGGTGCGCGACGGCGTCGTCCACGTCCCGCGGCTGGTGAGGGCCGAGCCGCGCGATGCGCTCGCGCCGCCCGCGGCGTCCGCATGGCGGTTGACGGCGGGCGAGCACGAGACCGTCGACGCGCTCTCGCTCATCGAGGCCCCCGACGCCCGCGCACCGCTCGCGCCCGGCGAGGTCCGGGTCGCCGTACGGGCGGCGGGCCTCAACTTCCGGGACGTGCTGCTCGCGCTCGGCAGGTATCCGGGCGGCGGGGCGCTCGGCAGCGAGGCCGCGGGCGTCGTCGTGGAGTGCGCCCCCGACGTCACCGATGTACGCCCGGGCGACCGCGTCTTCGGCGTCGTACCCCACTCCCTGGGGACGCTCGTCGTCGCGGACCGGCGCACTCTCGCACCCGTGCCTCAGGGGTGGAGTTTCGCGCAGGCCGCTGCCGTCCCGGTGGCCTTCCTCACCGCCTACTACGCGCTCGTCGACCTCGCCCGCACGCGTCCGGGGGACGCGGTCCTCGTCCACGCCGCCGCCGGCGGCGTCGGCACGGCGGCCGTCCAACTCGCCCGCCACCTCGGCGCCGAGGTCTTCGGCACGGCAAGCCCGGGCAAGTGGGAGACGCTGCGGCGGGCCGGCCTCGCCGACGACCGCATCGCCTCCTCCCGGACGACGGAGTTCGCCGCGCTCTTCCGCCGGGCGACGGGCGACCGCGGGATGGACGTCGTACTGAACTCGCTCACCGGCGAGTTCGTGGACGCCTCCCTCGGCCTCTGCGCGGCGGACGCCCGCTTCGTCGAGATGGGCAAAACCGACGTGCGCGACGCCGCGGAACTCGCCGAACGGTCCGTCGCCTACCGGGCCTTCGACCTGATGGAAGCCGGTCCCGACCGCATCCGGCAGATGCTCGCCGCGCTCCTCGAACTCTTCGCGGCGGGCGCCCTGACGCCCCCACCGGTCACGGTCCGGGACATCCGGGAGGCGCCCGACGCGTTCCGCCACCTCGCGCAGGCCCGCCACACGGGCAAGCTCGTCCTCACCGTGCCCCGTGCGCCCGATCCGGACGGCACCGTGCTCGTCACCGGCGGCACCGGCACGCTCGGCGGTCTCGTCGCCCGGCACCTCGTCACCGCGCACGGCGCACGGCACCTGCTCCTGGTGAGCCGGCGCGGCGAGGACGCGCCCGGAGTGGCCGCGCTCCGGCGGGAGTTGACCGGGCTGGGCGCCGTCGTCACCGTCGCGGCGTGCGACGTCACGGACCGGCGGGCGCTGCGGGAGATGCTGGCTGCCGTACCGGCCGCGCATCCGCTCACCGCGGTCGTGCACGCGGCAGGCGTCCTCGACGACGGGCTGGTCGGGGCGCTGACACCGGAGCGGCTGCGCCGGGTGACGGGCCCCAAGGCCGCCGCGGCGTGGGCGCTCCACGAGGAGACCTCCGACGCCGACCTCGCGGCCTTCGTCACCTTCTCCTCCGCGGCAGGGCTCATGGGCGCACCGGGTCAGGGCAACTACGCGGCGGCCAACGCCTTTCTCGACGGGCTCGCCCAACTCCGCCGCGCCCAGGGCCTCCCCGGGCTCTCCCTCGCCTGGGGGTTCTGGGAGGAGGCGAGCGGCATGACGGAGCACCTGGGCGACGCCGAGCTGCGGCGGCTCGCCCGCAACGGCGTACTGCCGCTCCCCTCGGCGCAGGGCCTCGAGCTGTTCGACGCGGCGCTCGCAGCCGATCACCACGGCGTCCTCGCGCCGGTCCGGCTGAGCCTGCCCGCGCTGCGCGCCCGGGCCGCGGACGACGCGCTCCCGCCGCTGCTCCACCGGCTCGCCGGGGTGGG
>NZ_AJTQ01000275.1 GCF_000262345.1 Streptomyces xiaopingdaonensis
TGCGGACGGCCGCCGGCGCCGACTCCGCCGGCGGTTCCCTCGTACGGCGGCTCGCCGGGCTCGCTCCGGCTCAACGCGGGGAGACGCTGCGGGAGTTCGTCCGCCGGGAGGCCGCCTCCGTCCTCGGATACGGCGAGGAAGCGCCGCTCGAGGCCGACCAGGCGTTCCGGGACCTGGGGTTCGATTCGCTCACCGCTGTGGAGCTGCGCAACCGGGTCAACCGGGCGACGGGCCTCCGGCTGCCCGTCACGCTCGTCTTCGACTTCCCGACCCCTCGCGCGCTGGCCGAGCGGCTCGACACCGACCTGACGCCCGCCGGTTCCGGCACACCGAGCGGGCTGGACGAGGCGCTGGACCGGCTGGAGGAGCAACTCACGGCCCTCCACGAGGACTTCCCCGAGCGCGATCGCATCACCTCGCGTCTCCGGTCGCTGACGCGGCGATGGGCCGACCGGCGCCGCACGCCCGCACAGCCCCTCACCGAGGACAACTCCGACATCGAACTCGCCGACGACGAGGAGATCTTCGACCTGATCGACAGGGAGCTCGGCACCGCCTGACGCAGCGCGGGACCGGGCCGCACGGCGCCGAGCTCCTCACCGGCGCGGAGCCCGTACGTCCGAACCTCCGGCAGCCTGTTGGCGAGACACCGTGCGAGACCCGCACCCGAAAGCGGAAATACCCGAACCGGCTCCGGAGGCGCAGCCGAAACCCGGCTCCGAAACGCACCGCCGAGGCAGCGAGTGCACGAAACGCACACCGACGTCGCCGACTCCGGGCCAAGAGGCAAGCGCTCCCGACCAACAACCGCACCGACGCGGCCAGTCCGCACAACACCGCACGAGCTTCACACCTCCACGCGAGGAAACCCGCTCGACAGGCGCCCGACCCGGACCCGCACATGCCCCCACCACCGCGGCCGCTGCAGGAACGACCCGCCGGGCACGGCCCGGCCCCGGCAGCGGAACCCGCGACCGGCCGTGCCCCGCCCGCCGAAACCCACCGCCACCGCGGCCGGTTCGGGCGCACCCGACCGACAGCGGCACCGGAACCGGCTCAGGAGATCCCGAACTCCTCGCCGATGAGCGCGAACATCTCCTCGTCCGTCGCCGCGTCGAGGTCCCGCCGTCCGTCGGGGTACTCGTCCGGGGTCCCCGCGTCCTTCCACCGGGAGAGCAGGCCCGTCAGCCGCATCACGACCTTCGCCCGCACCAGTTCGTCGGTGCCCGCGGTGGCCGCTTCGGCTTCGAGCGCCCGGAGGTGCTCCTCCACGGAAGAGGCGGCCTCGCCGCCCAGGAGAGTGCCGAGGAAGACGGCGGCCTTGCGGGGCGTGGGGTGGTCGAAGGCGAGCGAGACGGGGGCGCGCACGCCGAGCGCGGACTGGAGGCGCTGGCGGAGTCCGACGGAGGCGAGCGAGTCGAAACCCACCTCGCGGAAGGCCGTGTCGGAGCCGACGGCGTCGGCCGTGGCGTGCCCCAGCACCGCGGCGGCCTCGGTGCGCACGAGGTCGAGAAGGGCCTCCGCGCGCTCCGCCTCCGGCAGCGCGGCGAGGCGTCGGTGCTCGGCCGCGGTGTCCGCGTCGGCTTCGGTGCCGGCCTCCCGGGCAGCCAGGAGCCGGACCTGCGGGACGTCCTCGACGAGCGGCCGGGCACGGGCCGCGGTGTAACCGGGCAGGAACCGCGCCCAGTCGACGTCGGCCACCACCACGTACACGTCGTCGAGCAGGAGGGCCGTCTCCAGCGCCCTGACCGCCTGCGCCGGTTCCATGGGACGCAGCCCGCGGCGGCGGAGCTGCTCCTCGCCGTACTCCCCGATCATGCCGGTGCCGCCCCACATCCCCCAGGCCACGGAGGTGGCGACGGCGCCGCGCGCCCGCCGCTGCGCGGCGAGGGCGTCGAGGCACGCGTTTCCCGCGGCATACGCGGCGCTCATCCCGCTCCCCCAGGTCGCGGAGGCGGAGGAGAAGAGCACGAACGCGTCCAGCTCCCGGTCGGCGAGCACCTCGTCCAGCGCGACCGCGCCCGCCACCTTGCCCGCGACCGTCCGAGCGCACTCCTCCAGCGTCATCGAGGAGAGCGCGGTGGTCTGCGGCACCCCGGCGGCGTGCACCACCGTGCGCACGGGAGGGCCTTGCGACTCGATGTCCCCGAGGAGCGACCCGAGCACTCCCGGGTCCGACACGTCGCACGCGACCACCTCCACCGCTGCGCCCGACTCCCGCAGCTCGGCCTCGAGCCGGTCCGCGCCGGGCGCCGCGGGACCGCGGCGGCTCAGCAGCACGAGCCGCTCGGCGCCCGCCGTGACCAGCCACCGGGCGAGGTGCGCGCCGAGCGCTCCCGTCCCGCCCGTCACCAGCGCCGTGCCCCCGGTCCGGAACCCGGCGTCGGCCGTCCGCGCCCTGGCGCCCGCTGCCGCCGGCACCAGCCTCCTGACGTACACGCCCGAGGCCCTGACGGCGAGTTGGTCCTCGTCTCCGGCGGCCCGCACCGCGTCGAGGAGCGACGCCGTGGCGCGGGCGTCCGGCTCGGGAGGGAGATCCACGAGGCCGCCCCAGCGGTCGGGGTGCTCCAGACCGACGACCCGGCCCATGCCCCAGACCTGCGCCTGCCCCGGGTGAGCCGCCGGTTCGTCGTCCGTCACCGCGACCGCCCCCGAAGTGACGAGCCACAGCGGCGCGTTGACGCCGGCGTCGCCCAACGCCTGGGTCAGCAGCAGGCTCGACGCCACGCCCCCGGCGAGTCCGCCGGGCAGCGCCTCGCTCTCCGGCGCTGCCGTGACGAGGGCCAGCACCCCGGCGAGCTCGTCGGACTCCGAAGCGGCGCACCCCGCGATCCGGGCCGCGAGCGAGTCCCGGTCCGCGGTCCGCGGGGCGACCGCCAGACGGAGGGTGGTCGCCCCGGCGAGTGCCTCGGTCGTCCGCTCCATCCAGAGCGGCACGGTCCCTTCGGGCACCACCACCAGCCAACGGCCGGTCGGCGCACCGGCGTTGGCAGGCGCGGGCCAGGGCTTCCACGCCACCCGGTAGCGCCAGGCGTCGAGCGTCGCGGCCCGTTCCCGCCGCGCGTGCCAGTCGGCGAGCGCGGGCAGCACCTCGCGGAGCGCGTCCCGGGTCCGCCCCTCGGCCCCGAGTTCGGCGGCGAGTGCCTCTTCGTCGGACGAGCGGACCGCCGTCCAGAACTCCGCGTCGGCCGGCGGGGTCTCCCCCGCGGCCCTGCGCGCCGGGGGCAGCCAGTAGCGGTGCCGCTGGAACGCGTACGTCGGCAGCTCGGCCCGGCCGGGCGCGCTCTCCCGCGTCGTCCCGCCCGGCAGCCCGGCGAGCACCGCGGCCCAGTCGACGTCGAGGCCCTTCGTCCAGCCCTCGCCGGCCGAGAGCAGCAGCCGCCGCAGCGCGGGCTCGCCCTGGCGCAGCGAGCCCAGTACGACCGCGGAGCTGCCGGCCTCGTCGATCGTCTCCTGCATCCCGACGGTGAGCGCGGGATGGGCGCTGACCTCGACGAAGAACCGGCTGCCCGTGCGGGCCAGTTCGGCGACCACCTCCGAGAGCCGCACCGTGTGCCGCAGGTTGCGGAACCAGTAGCGGCCGTCGAGCGCCGTGCCGCGGACGAGGGCGGCGTCCACGGTCGAGTAGAGCGGCGTCGCCCCCTCGCGGGGGCGGATGTCGGAGAGTTCGGCCTCCAACTCCGCGCTGATCGCCTCCATGTGCGGCGAATGCCCGGCGACGTCCGCCTTCACCTGCCGCGTGCGTACGCCGTCGTCCCGGCAGCGGGCCCGCAGCTCCTCCAGGTCGGCCACCGGTCCCGAGACGACCACGGAGCGGGGGCCGTTGACCACCGCGACGGAGAGCCCGCCCCGCTCGGCGAGCAGCCGGTCCACCTCCGCGCGGCTCGCCGCGACCGCGACCATGCCGCCGGTCCCCGACATCCGCCGCAGCAGCCGGGACCGGACGGCGACCACCTTCGCCGCGTCGCCGAGCGGGAGGGCCCCCGCCACGTACGCCGCCGCGATCTCCCCCAGCGAGTGCCCGACGACCGCGGCGGGCTCGACGCCCCAGGAGCGCCACACCGCGGCCAGCGACACCGTCACCGAGAACAGGGCGGGTTGCAGCACGTCGATCCGCTCGCAGAACTCCGCCCCCGCGCGACCGCCGACGACCTCCTCCAGCGGCCACTCCCCCCACCAGGACACCCGGTCGCGGAAGACCTCGGCGCACCGCCGGAACTCGGCAGCGAACACCTCGCAGGAGCCGAGGAGTTCGGCACCCATGCCGAGCCACTGGGACCCCTGCCCGGGGAAGACCAGCACCGCAGGGCCCGCACCCGCCGTGGCGCCGCTCCCCCACACGGCACCCGGTGCCGTGCCCGA
>NZ_AJTQ01000276.1 GCF_000262345.1 Streptomyces xiaopingdaonensis
GGCGGCGGACGCGTCCGCGACCGAGCGCAGCCCGGCGAGGAGTGCGGGCACCGTCTCTCCGACGGCCAGCGCCCGCTCGCTCAGCGGTGCGCGTCCGGTGGCCAGCGCCTCCGCCACCTGCGCGGCGTCGGCAACCTCGCCCCGGCTCGCCACCGCGTCGGCCAGCCGCTCCGCCTGGGCCCGCAACCCGCCGGTGCCGCGGCCCGACACCGGCCAGGGGACGGGGGACACCGAGGAGTCCCCTTCGGCGACCGCCGACGCGTCCGGCTCCCGAGGTGCCTCCTCCAGGATCACGTGCGCGTTGGTTCCGCTCATGCCGAACGACGAGACGGCCGCGCGCCGCAGGCCGTCCGTCCGCCAGTCGCGTGGCTCGTCGAGGAGGCGGACGGCGCCCGAGGACCAGTCGACCTCGGGCGTCGGCGCGTCGACGTGGAGCGTGCGGGGCAGGACGCCGTGCCGCATCGCCAGCACCGTCTTGATCACGCCGGCGACCCCCGCCGCCGCCTGGGCGTGGCCGAGGTTCGACTTCACCGAGCCGAGCCACAGCGGCCGGGCGCCGGGCCGGTCCTCGCCGTACGTCGCCAGCAGGGCGCGGGCCTCGATGGGGTCGCCGAGACGTGTGCCCGTGCCGTGCGCCTCCACCGCGTCGACCTGGTCGGGCGTGAGGCCCGCGTCGGCCAAGGCGGCGCGGATCACCCGCTGTTGGGCCGCGCCGCTCGGCGCGGTCAGCCCGTTGGAGGCTCCGTCCTGGTTGACCGCCGAGCCGCGTACCACCGCCAGCACCCGCTGCCCCGCTCGCCCGGCGTCCGAGAGCCGCCGCACCAGCAGCATGCCGACGCCCTCGCCCATGCCGAACCCGTCGGCATCCTCGGCGAAGGCGCGGCAGCGGCCCGTCGGGGAGAGTCCGCGCTGACGGCTGAACTCCACCAGCGCCCCCGGCACCGGAACGACGGTGGCGCCGCCGCAGAAGGCGAGGTCGCACTCGCCGCGGCGCAGCGCCTGGACGGCGAGGTGCAGGGAGACGAGGGACGAGGAGCACGCGGTGTCCACCGTCATCGCGGGGCCTTCGAGGCCGAGCAGGTAGGAGATCCGGCCCGAGGCCACGCTGGTCGAGGTGCCCGTGGCGAGGTAGCCCTCCACCTCGCTCGGGTCGTGTTCCGCGCCGACCCCGTAGTTCTGCGCGGCCGTGCCGACGAAGACGCCCGTCCTGGTTCCGCGGAGCGAGCGCGGGTCGAGTCCGGCGTGCTCGGCCGCCTCCCAGGAGGTCTCCAGCAGCAGCCGCTGCTGCGGGTCCATCGCCGTGGCCTCCCGCGGGGAGATCCCGAAGAAGCCGGCGTCGAACGCGGTCGCGTCGCGGAGGAAGTAGCCGGAGCGGACGTAGCTGGTGCCCGGCCTGTCGGGGTCCGGATCGTAGAGCGCGTCGACGTCCCAGCCGCGGTCGGAGGGCAGCGGACCGATCGCGTCGCCTCCGCCGGCCACCAGCCCCCACAGGTCGCCGGGGGACGCGACACCGCCGGCGAAGCGGCAGCCGATGCCGACGAGGGCGATCGGTTCGCTCGCCGCCTCGAGCACCTCCTGGAGCCGGCGCCGGGTCCGCCGTAGATCGGTGGTGACCTTCTTGAGGTAGGTACGGAACTTCTCTTCGCTCTCGGACATGGGTAGTTCGGGCTCCTTGGGAGGGGAAGTCACCGGGCAGCGCCCACCTCCGCTCATTCTGCGAGCGCCGCCGGTCCCTGCTCTCCCCCTCAACCCCCCTGTCACCGGCCGGCGGGCCCCTCGTCCCGCCCGCGCGGGGGCGTAGGGGGGGCTAGGGGTTGCCGCGTGACGGGCCCGCTCGGCCAAGCTGGCAGTGCCCCCGGTGCCACGTTGCCTACTGCTGCCCGGAGTCGAGCCCCGCGGTGCCTGCTCGGCCGGAGGACTCCGGCACCGTGATGGCGCCCGTCGGGCAGCGCAGCACCGCCTCCCTCGCCCCGGCCTCCTGTCCTTCGGAAGGATGTTCCTCGATGAGCCGAACCCGACCGTCAGCTTCGTCCTGGTCGAACAATTCGGGAAAGTACATCGCACAGGTTCCACTGGACGTGCATTTCTCACGGTCAACTTCGATGCGCATTCTCTGAACGTAGCCGCGGCAACTCTGCGATGCAATACGAAAGTTCACGGGAAAGCGCACCGCGTTTTCGAGGGGCCGCCGCCTTCCCGCGCGAAAGGCAAGCAAATGCGTCAGGTGTCCGCAGGCCCGAACACATTCCGCACCGCCTCCTCCAACGACTCCGCTCCCGACGTCAGTTCAAGCGCCAGCCCGATAGCGGCGGAACGACGCAGCAGCGCGAGCACGGCCGCCGCCACGTCGGCCCGGCCGATCGCGCCGGCAGGGGCGACGCCGTCGGGAGCGGTACGGAGCCGCACCCGTCCGCCGGCGGGCCCGTCCGTGAGCCGCCCGGTGCGCAGGATCGTCCAGTCCAGGTCACGGGCGCGCAGATCGTCCTCGGCCGCTCTCTTCGCCCCGAGGTAGGCGGCCTTCTCCTCCCCGGACCAGGGCAGGTCCTCGGCCCCGTGCCAGTTGCTGACCATGAGGTACCTGCGCACCCCGGCCCGCTCGCCCGCGGCGGCGAAGAGCGCGGCCGGGCCGCGGCCGGCGGCGCCGCCGGTCCCCGCCGCGAGTACGAGGGCTTCGGCCCGGCGCAGCGCGCCCATGAGGGCCGCCCGTACCGCGCGGGGAGACTCGTCGGGTCCGACGAGCACCGGTTCCGCGCCCAACGTGCGCAGCCGTTCGACGTGTTGGGGCGCACGCACCAGGGCGACCGCCTGGTCGCCTCCACCGGCGCACGCGGTGACCAACGCGCCGCCGAGGGGCGTCGATGCCCCCAGAATCACCATTCGCATGCCGATCAGCATGAGCCGGAAAAACATTCCGGAAACCCGCGGGTCCCCGTTGCGCACAAGCAGCGGCCGACTCGGACCATCACCCCGACCGAACACAGGGAAAAGGGAGAAGACGTGTCGGAATCGCTGTCGGAAACACCAGGTCTGCCCCTCAGCCGCAGCTGCCCCCTCGACCCGCCCGACGGCTACAAGCGCCTCCGCGAAGAGGAACCCGTGAGCCGCGTACGGTTCGCCGACGGCAACGAGGGCTGGCTGCTCACCAGGTTCGACGACGTACGCGCCTTCCTCCTCGACACCCGGTTCAGCTCCAACCGGAACCGCGCCGCACGCACCCGGCACACGCACGAGAAGCCGAAGTTGCCGGCCGGGGCGATGGTGAGCATGGACCCGCCCGAACACACGCGGTACCGCCGGCTGCTCGCCGGCCAGTTCACCGTGCGCAGGGTGCGGCAGCTCGAACCGAGGATCGTCGAGTACGTCAACGGGCAGCTCGACGAGATGGCGGCGGCAGGGCCCGGCGTCGACCTCGTGGAGACGTTCGCGCTGCCGGTGCCCTCCCTCGTGATCTGCGACCTCCTCGGGGTCCCGACCCGCGACCGCCACGACTTCCAGAAGTGGGCGCAGACCGTCCTCAACGTGGACCTGCCCCTGGACGAGGTCCACCGCGCGAAGGAGAAGCTCTTCGCCTTCATCACCGCCCTGGTGCACGAGAAGGCGGAAGACCCGCAGGACGACATCATCAGCGGCCTCCTCCACGCACCGCCCGAAGAGCGGCTGACGCGGGAGGAGATCATCGGGATCAGCGTCCTGCTGCTGATCGCCGGGCACGAGTCGACCTCCAACATGCTCAGCATCGGCGCCTACGCGCTGCTCCGGCACCCGCGGGAGCTGGCCAAGCTCAAGGCGGACCCGTCCCTCATCGACAACGCGGTGGAGGAACTGCTGCGCTATCTCTCCATCGTGCACCTGGAGTTCATCCGCACGGCGACGGAAGAGGTCGACTTCGCCGGGCACCTCATCAAGCCTGGAGAGACCGTCAAGGGATCGATGGTCTCGGCGAACCGGGACCCGGACCGCTATCCGGAGCCCGACGTACTCGACCTGAACCGGAAAGACGTGCACCACCTGACCTTCGGCCACGGAATCCACCAGTGCATCGCACAGCAGCTCGCCCGGGTCGAACTCCGCGTCTCCTTCAGTCTTCTGTTCGCCCGATTCCCCACGCTGCGCCCGGCGATCGCACCGGAGGACGTCCGTTTCAAGGACGACTCAGTGGCGTACGGCGTGAAGGAGCTCCCTGTGGCGTGGGACGTGAAGAAACCCTGATTTCCGCCCGGTTGACGGGCCCGGCGGGAGAGCGGAATGTGAGAGGCTCCCGCCGGGGGACGAGATGCGCGCCGCCGCGACGGCGCATTCGGTGACGCCGGCCCCCACGGGGCCCGGGTGAGAGAAAGTGGCGGCGCGTGCTCAACGCCTATCGCTCCCTTTTCGCTGTTCCCCACCTTCCCTCCCTCTTCGCCTGCTCCTTGATGAGCAGGCTGAGCGTGATGGCGTTGCCGATCGCCTCGACGGTGCTCCTCTCCCGCTGGACCGGCTCGTTCGGCCAGGTCGGGGTGGTCATCGGAGTGCAGGCCGTGGCCCAGGCGCTCTCGGCGCCGTACCGGGGGCGCGCGGCGGACCGCGGCTCGGTGCCCCGGCTGGTGATGCTCACAGGGCTCGGTTTCGCACTCGGCCTGGGCCTGCTCACCGCCCTCACGGTCTTCCTGCCGCCGGCCGGCTGGCCGCTCGCCGTGCTCGTCGCGGCCCTGACCGGGTGCAGCACCTCGCCGATCCCCCAAGTCAGCCGCGCGGCCTGGCCGTTGCTGGTGCGGGAGGACCAGCGGGCGAGCATCTACACGCTGGAGGCCGTGGGGCAGGACGCCGTCGCGACCGTGGGCCCCTTGCTGGCGTCGCTGACGGCGGCGTACGACCCGGCGTGGTCGGTCGGCGTCTGTGCCCTGCTCGCCCTCTGCGGATCAGCGGTGTTCGCACTGGCGTACCGCCGCTCCGGCCTCGCCGGCGTACCGCTGCGGAGCACGGAGGAGGCGGAGACCGCCGCGGTCGGACGCAGGCGGCTGCTGCCGACGGAGCCGGGGCTGCTCTCCGTCCTCGTCGTCGCCATGTGCGTGATGGGTTCCGTCTTCACGATCAACCTCTCCGTGGTGGCGTACAGCACCGGCTCCGGGAGCGTCGGGCTCAGCGGGGTGCTCATCGCCGTCTGGACGGTCGGTTCGCTGGCGGGCGGGCTGGTGCTCGGCGCCACCACCCGGAGGGTGAACCACACGGCACTGCTGCTGGCATTGGCGGCGGGCATGGCCGCCCTCGCCGCGGTGCTGCCCCCGGCCCGCGGGTCGACCCCCGTCGTCGTGGTCGCGCTGGTGCTCTTCGTCGGGGGCCTGGTGATCAGTCCGAACCTCGCCGCCAACAACACGCAGGTCGCCGACGCGGCCCCGGCTTCCCGCAGGACGGAAGCGTTCGGCTGGTTGCAGACGGCGACGACGGGCGGCTCCGCCGTCAGCATGATGCTCACCGGCGTGCTGCTGGACGCCGCTGGGCCCGCCGCGGCGATCGGCGCGGGCACGTGCCTGGTACTCGTCGCCCTCCTCGTGCGGTGCCTCTCCCGGCGGCGGACGCCGAGAGCTGCCGAGCCGGGCCACGAGGCACCGGGCGTCAGCCCTCAACCGGACTGAGGGACGGCGGAGAGCCGCCGGGCGACGAAGGCGGCCACGTCCTCGACGCGTTCACTGAGGAAGAAGTGCCCGCCGGGAAAGAGCCGCATGTCGAACTCGCCCGTCGTGTGCTCCCGCCAGGCCGCCGCCTCGTCCTCGTGCGTACGGGGGTCCGAGGTGCCGGAGAGGGCCGTGACCGGGCAGCCGACCGGTGGTTCCGGTACGAAACGGTAGGACTGGAGCGCCTGGTAGTCGGCGCGCAGCGGTTGGAGGATCAGCTTGCGCATCTCCTCGTCGCCGAGTACCTGCGGATCGGTGCCGCTCAACTCCCGGACCTCGGAGAGCAGTCCGTCGTCACCGGTCAGGTCCACGTGCTCCGTCCTCGGGCAGGACGGAGCACGGCGCCCCGAGACGAAGAGGCGGACCGGTGAGGTACCCAGCTCCCGCTCGAAGCGGCGCGTCACCTCGTAGGCGAGGAGGGCGCCCATGCTGTGGCCGAGGAAGGCGAGAGGCCGCTCGGCCATCGTCCGCAACCGCGCGAAGACGAGGTCGGCGAGACGGTGCAGATCGGTCACACAGGGCTCGGTGTGCCGGTCCTGGCGGCCCGGGTACTGGAGCGCGCACACGTCGAGGCGGTCGCCGAGGGAGAGGCAGAACGGGCGGTAGTAGCTGGCCGAGCCACCCGCGTGGGGAAAGAGGACGAGCCGCGTCGCGCCCGGCGGCCCGGGCGAGCAGCGCTGAATCCAACGGTCGGACGTGTCTTTCGACTTCACCCTGCACCTTTCCGCCGTCGGTCGACGCCCCGGGGCGCGGCCGGCTCCCGCCGCCGACGAGACCCGCCTCCGGGGCACGCCGAAGAATGGCACCGGCGCGGCACCGGTTCCACCCCCTACCGGCTGCTGTCTCCAGCAGCTTGGCACGGCGCTGCCGTCGGCGACCGGGACTTGCCGGGGGCCGCCGGGGCCGGCGCCCTAGCGGACGGCGGCCGGGGCCAGAGGGGGCGATAGGGGTTCTGCCCCTGCGGGCCCGCACCGTAGCGTCGTGAGCGCTCACCCTCGTCGCGCTTCTCCGCCCTCGCGGTAATCGGCCCGGCGCCACGGGATCGGCGCTCGCGGGGCTCGCCGCACGCGCCGGCCACCGGGTGATCGCCGCCGAGTCGGAAGAGCGGCCGGGGCCACGCCTCCGCACACAGTGACCCGCCAAGCCCCGTGCCGGCACCGCCCCTTGACGCCCCAGCAACCGCGCCCCTCGGAGGACACCACATGCGGGAGATCGTCAGCGCTGCCCTGTCGGACGACGCGGACGGCGCGGCATTCGCCGCGCTGCCCGTCCCCGAGTCCTACCGGGGCGCCGTGATCCGCCGGGAGGACACGGGGATGTTCGAGGGGCTCGCGACGCGGGACAAGGCGCCGTCGAAATCCCTCCACGTCTGCGAGGTCCCCACCCCCGAGCCGGGTCCCGAGGAGGCTCTCGTCGCGGTGATGGCCAGCGCCGTCAACTACAACACCGTGTGGAGCTCCCTCTTCGAGCCGGTCCCCACCTTCACCTTCCTCGAGCGGTACGGACGTTCGGACGCCCCCCTGGCGGCCCGGCACGACCGGCCGTACCACGTGCTCGGCTCGGACCTCGCCGGCGTCGTGCTGCGGACCGGTCCTGGCGTGCGGCGGTGGAAGCCGGGAGACCGGGTGGTGGCGCACTGCCTCTCCGTCGAACTGCGCTCCCCCGACGGGCACGACGACACCATGCTCGACCCGGAGCAGCGCATCTGGGGCTTCGAGACCAACTTCGGCGGCCTCGCCGAACTCTCCCTCGTCAAGGGCGATCAGCTCATGCCCATGCCGGCGCACCTCACCTGGGAGGAGGCCGCGGCCTCCGGCCTCGTCAACTCGACCGCCTACCGGCAGCTCGTATCCCGCAACGGCGCCCGGATGAAGCAGGGGGACACCGTCCTCGTCTGGGGTGCCGCCGGCGGTCTGGGCTCGTACGCCACGCAGCTCGCCCTCAACGGGGGCGCCGTCCCTGTCTGCGTCGTGTCCGGGGAACACAAGGCCGAGTTGGTGCGCTCGCTGGGCGCCGGACTGGTGATCGACCGGCAGCAGGAGGGCTACCGGTTCTGGAAGGACGGGACGACGCCGGACCCCGGGGAGTGGAAGCGCTTCGGTGCGCACATCCGCCAACTGACGGGCGGCGACGACCCGGACATCGTCCTCGAGCACCCCGGCAGGGAGACCTTCGGGGCGAGCGTCTTCGTCACCCGCCGCGGCGGCACCGTGGTCACCTGCGCCTCCACCTCCGGCTACCGGCACGAGTACGACAACCGCTACCTGTGGATGTCCCTCAAGCGGATCGTCGGCAGCCACTTCGCCAACTACCGCGAGGCGTGGGAGGCGAACCGACTCGTCTCCAGGGGGATGGTCCACCCGACCCTGTCGGCCGTCTACCCGCTCTCCGCCGTGGGCCGGGCGACGGAGGACGTCCACCGGAACCGGCACGCCGGCAAGGTGGGCGTGCTGTGCCTGGCGCCGGGGGAAGGGCTCGGCGTCCGCGACGAACGGTTGCGGGAACGGCACCTTTCGGCGATCAACCGCTTCCGCACGGGCGCCGGGGCTCGGAGCGTCTGAGCGGAGAGGGATCGCTGGAGGCGCCGTACGGTCCGTTGCCGGGGCGTGGCGTACGCGCCGCACGGGCGCCCGGCGCTCTCTTCACGAACACGGTGGACGCCTCGAAGGCTCCTTTGATTCCTCCTCGCGCAGGGATCGGGCCGAAACCCGCACGCCGCATTCCTCCTGCTCGCCTTCCAACGGCGTTGCGGGCGGCTCGAATTGCACACCCGTTACGAACACCGACCCGACAGGTGAGCGAAATCAGGCGCCACCGCACCGTTGCTGCGTGAACCTACAGCTATCCCCCGGCCAGTGCTCTCGCGCCCCCGTGGGCACCGGCGCACTCACGGAGAAGTCCGAAAATCTCCGTGCCGACTCGTGCGGCAACTCGGCGGGGTTTCGTGGGATGCCAGGGTTGCAAGAATATGGAACGCAGTCCGGGTGAATGCGGGGCAGGCCTCGGTGAGCAGTGGCGAGTGGGAGCCCCGCACCACCACCCGGAAAACCATCGCGGGACCGAGGTTCCGCCTTCTCGCCCGACACGACATTTCCGCGAATCCACGGGGCGGTCGGAACGCCGCCCGTTGCGAGAGGAGTCCCGCCGCGGTGACACCGTCCGCTGAGCAGGTACTGCCGCCCCATGTGCTCATCCCGGGCTTCGAGAGCCGGCACGACGAGAGCGGCATCATTCTCGTCCGGGGGCCGAAGCGGTCGGGGAAGACCACCCTCCTCCACGCCGTCAACGAGTCGGCCGCCGAGTCCGGGGCGCGGGTTCTGAGCGTGACGGGCTGGCCGAGCGAGCAGCAGGTCGCCTTCGGCGTACTGCGCCAACTCCTGGGCCAGTTGGACGAGCCACCGAGCGCGGCCGCCGACCGGCAGGAACCCGCTGCGGTTCCCCCGGGACTCCTCACCGACCTCCAGGAGTGCACGTACCACCGGCTCGTCTCCGCCGACGCGACGCACCGGCTGCTCGTCTCGGTCGACGACATCAACTTCGTCGACCGCCCGACGCAAGGGTTCCTCCGCTTCCTCGCGCGGCGCCTCCAGGGAACGCGCATCAGGCTGGTCCTGAGCGAGCGGACCGGCCAAGCCTCCCCGCACTGCACCGACTTCCGTACCGACCTCCTGCGCCTGCCGCACACGCGCCTCGTCCGGCTGAGCCTGCTGACGCGCGAGGCGCTGGCGAGCTGGATCGCCGAACGCGTCGCCCACGTCCGCGAACCCGCCGCACGGAGGGCCGCGCAGCGGATCGCCACCGAAGTGCACGACGTCGGCGGGGGCAACATTCCGCTCTCCGGGCTCCTCGTGGGGAAGTACCTGGCTTCGGTGGAGCAGGGCAGAAGCACGCTCACCGTCGACGCCGACTTCTACGACACCGTCCGCCTGCTGATCGACGGCAGCGACACCCCGGGGTTCGGCCGGGGCGCCCGGGCGGTCGCGGTGCTCGGCCCGCTCTGCACCACCCAGCGGTTGAGCAGGCTGCTCGACGGCGACACGGGGCTCGCCGACCGGGTTCTCCGCACGCTCGGCGAACTCGGCATGACGCACGGGACGCGCTTGCGGCAGCACATAGCCAGGGCCCTGCTCGACGACCCGGACTTCACCGAAGCCGCTGACGTCCAACTCGCCGCGGCACGCGTCCTGTTCGACGACGGCGCACCGGTGCGCCACGTGGCGCGCAAGCTGGAGGCCGCGGGGAAGATCGGCCCGCCGTGGGACCTGCCGCTGGTGATGGAGGTCGTCGGCCGCGCCGTGGAAGAGGGCCGCGGCGAGGTGGCGGGCGCCCTCCTGCGGCTCGTCCAGGCGTCGGCGGTCACGACGGAGGAGCGCGCGGCGGCGGAGATGCTCCTGCTGCGCAGCGAATGGCTGACCAACCCGGTGCTGGTCTCCTCCCTGGTGCCCTCGCTGAGCGGTGCGGCGCGCCAGGGCGTGCTGCGGCCGGCCGACGCAGCACTCCTCGTCCGCGCGATGATGCTCCACGGATACCCGGACCGCGCCTGGGAGTTGCTCTCCGCGCTGCGCGAGGAGCCCCAGGGTCCGGAGGACGAGGTCGAGGTGACCCTGGCGGAGGTGCTCCACGGCGTCTGGCACGGCGTCCCGCCCCGCACACCCCGCGGCGATCAGCACGGTTCCGGGGCACCGGCCGGCGCCGGCCGGTGCCTGGTGATCGGCAACCATTCGTGGCTGCCCACCGTCCTGCACAAGATCCCCGATCTCCTCGACCAAGGGGACAGGGCCGGGGTCGTCTTCGCGGCCGAGCAGCTCCTCGAAGGCATCCGGATCAGGACCTCCGAGGTGGAGCCCTTCCTCTTCGCCTGCTGGGTGCTGGACGCCGTCAACTCCCTCCCGCTCGCCCGGAAATGGTGCACCTCGCTCTCCGCGGCGCTCGACGGCTTCCCTTCGCCGCTGTGGAGGTCCCTGCTCGCCGCCGTCCAGGCGCGGATCGCCCTGGCCCTGGGCGACCTCACCGGCACACGCCGCCACCTCCAGGAGGCGCTGGCGCACAAGCCTTGGCAGGAGTGGGGCTCGGGCGTCGGGTCGCTCGCCGCCGTCCTCGTCGAGGCGCTGACCGAGTCGGGGCGGTACGAGGAGGCGGCCGAGGTGCTGGACCGTCCCGTACCGCCCGCGGTCTTCCGCGGCGTGGGCGGACTGCTCTACGTACGCGCCCGCGGACGGCACCACCTTGCGGTCGGCCGACTCCACGCGGCCGTCGCCGACTTCGAGAACTGCCGCGACATGTCCGCGTACCTCGCCTCGGACCTGCCCGCGGTGGTGCCCTGGCGCTGCGACCTGGCCGAGGCGTACCTGCAGGTCGGCGACGTCGAGAGCGCCCGCGGACTCCTCCAGGAACAGCTCGGACTGCTCCCCGAGGAGGAGACGTCCGTCCAGGGCACGACGCTGCGCCTGCTCGCCAAGGCCGACGTGGAGGACCGGCGGGTCTCCCTCCTCAAGGCGTCCGCCGACCAGCTCGAGCGGTGCGGCAGCCGCCTCCAACACGCCTACACACTCGTCGAGTTGGCGGCGGCCTACCGGGAGAGCGCGTGCCTGGGCCCCGCCCGTGCGACGATCAGGCGCGCCCAGCGCATGGCGCAGCAGTGCGACGCGGGCCGCCTCCAGCGACTCATCGCCGCCGGCACGGCAGCCGGTACCGCCCGCGACGACGTACCGCCCGCGTACGGCGGCGAGTTGGGCAAGCTCAGCTCGGCCGAGCGGCGCGTCGCCGTCCTGGCGATCCGGGGCCACACCAACCGGGAGATCTCCACGAGGCTCTTCATCACGCCCAGCACGGTCGAGCAGCACCTGACGCGGATCTACCGGAAGTTGCGGGTCCGGCACCGCCAGGACCTCGAGGACCGCTTCTCCTCGGTCTTCGAGGTGCTCGGCGCCCACGCCTGAGCCGGCCGGGCCCTCACCGGGCCCGGCGCGGCGCCCCCTTTGCGGGGCGGCGTCAACTCGTGCGCCGCCGGGTCAGGTCTACCGCCCCGAACGGGGAACGACCGGGGCAGCGCTCGCGGCGCCCCACGCGCTCCGGGTCACGCCCCGTCCCCGTCCTGCGGGCGCAGCTCCCTTGCCTTCTCCCGCAGGACGAACTTGCGCACTTTCCCCACCGGGTTGCGGGGCAGCACCGCGAGGTGTTCGAGCCGCTCCGGCCAGTACTGCTTCGCGACCTGGTGCGCGTCCAGGTGGCGGCGCATGTCGGCGAAGGTGAACCGCGCGCCGCCCGCCGGCACGACGAACGCGCAAGCGCGCTCGCCGAGGCGGTCGTCCGGCATCGCGACGACCGCCACGTCCGCGACCGAGGGGTGGGCGAAGAGCAGTTGCTCCACCTCGGCGACCGGGACCTTCTCTCCGCCGCGGTTGATCACGTCCTTCTCCCGCCCGGTGATCCGCACGAAGCCCGCCTCGTCGAGCACGGCGAGATCCCCGGTGCGGTACCAGCCGTCCGGCGTGAACGCCTCCGCCGTCAGGTCGGGGCGGCCGAGGTAGCCGTCGAAGACGGTCGGCGAGCTCAGTTCGAAGTTGCCCTCGCATCCCGGCGGTAGGACGTTCCCCCGGTCGTCCGCGACGCGCAGGCGGACACCGTCCAGTGCGCGCCCGTCGGTGCCCCGGCGCTGTGCGGGCGGGTCGGCAGGTGCGGAGAGCGCGGCGAGACAGGTCTCGGTGGTGCCGAAGGCGCCGCAGACCTTCGCGCCGAGGACCCGGTCGGCCCGCTCGGCGAGGGCGCGCGGCACGGTCGCACCCGTGGCTACGAAGATCCGCAGATGGCGCGGGGGTTCGCCGCCCTCCTCGACCGCCCGCAGCAGGTCGGCGAGGAAGGGCGTCGCGGCCTGGACGAAGGTCGCCCGGTGGTCGTTGAGCGACGCGAGGGCGCGCTCCGCGTCCCACTCGGCCTGGAGGATCTGCGGCACTCCGAGCACGGTGGCCAGCACCATCCCGTAGAGGAACCCCGTCTGGTGGGCGAGCGGCGACGGCACCCAGACGGTGTCCCTCTCGCCGAGGCCGAGGTGCGCGACCTCCATGGTCACGGCCTTCACCAAGGTCGCCGACGTCTGCGTCACGCCCTTGGGCTCGCCGGTCGTACCCGAGGTGAAGAGGAGCTGGGCCGCCGCACCCGCCTCGGGCCCGACGGCGTCGAGCGCCGCGCGGTCCGCCTCCGTCGCCGCCGGGGCCGCCGCCCAGTCGTGGACGGTGACGCCGTCGGCCGAGCTCTGCGGGAGCCGGCTCCGGCCGCCCGAGCGGGGCACCACCACGACGTGGCGCAGCCGCCCCGGCGCCTCCTGGTGGGCCGCGAGAGCGAGTGCCTCGTCCGCGGGGCTGCGGGAGCGGTGCCGGTCGACGACGACCAGCACGCGCGCCGCCGACCTGCGCAGCACGAAGCCGAGTTCGCGTTCCCTGAAGAACGGCATGACGGGGCAGCAGACCGCGCCGATCCGCAGCGTCGCGAGGGAGAGCACCACGAACTCGGAGCGGTTCGGCAGTTGGTAGACGACGTGCTCGCCCGGGCGCACCCCCAGCCGCAGCAGCAGCGAGGCCGCCCGGTCGACCCGCTCCGCGAGCGACCGCCAGGTGATCACGTGCCGGCCGTCCTCGGCGACGTCCACGACAGCCGGCGCACCCGGCCGGGCCGCGGCATGCCGGGCCAGCCACTGGGGCAGCGTCGTCCGGGCGGCGGCGTCCGGGCGCCCCGTCCCGCGGCGGGGCCGCCCGGCAGGGCCGTCCGCCACCGTCATGGGCACGCCCACGGCGTTCATCGCGGTGAGGAAACCCGGGTAAGAGATGCGGTACGCGTGGGGAAAGGTGAGGGCGGAGCGGCCCTGCGCCCGCGAGGCCGCCACGGCCAGCGACATCAGGACCCGGTGGTCGTTGTAGGTGGAGAGCCCCGCGCCTGCGAGCCCTTCGACACCGTTCACCCGCAGCACGTCGCCGGTGAGCGCCAGGTCGCCGCCCATGGAGTTGAGCTGGAGGACCGCCGCCGCACGGTCGGACTCCTTGAGCCGGGTGTGCCCGACGTTCCGGAAGACGGACTCGCCCTGCGCGAAGGTACCGAGCACCGAGAGGATCGGCAGCATGTCGGGGACGTCGCCGCAGTCGACGTCGACGGCCTTGAGCAGCGGTGCGTCCTGCCTGATGCGGACGCCCCCGGCCGCCGCCTCCATCGGTACGCCCATGGCCCGTGCGACGTCGAGGAAGTGGAACTCGGGGTGGTCGGCGGGTCCGCCCTCCAGGCCGGTGAGGCCGCGGAGCAGGACGTCGGAGGGGTGGAGCGCGGCCGCGGCGATGCCGAAGGCGGCCGAGCCGACGTCGGGCGGCAGCGTCAATTCCGTCGGCCGCGCCTTCTGGCCCGGGGGCAGCGTGAAGCGCCGCCAGTCCGGCGAGACGGTCACCTCCAGGCCGAACCGCCGCATCATCGCCACGGTCAGCTCCAGGTAGGTGCGCTCGTTGAGCTCCCCCTCCACCTCGACGACCGTGGGTCCCGCGGCGAACGGCGCGAGCAGCAGCACGCCGGAGACCCACTGCGACAGGGTCCCGGGAAGGGTCACCCTCCCCCCGGCCGGCCGTCCGGCGCGGATGTGGACAGGAGGGCAGTCGTCGGTCGCTCGGAGCGCGACGCCCAGTCGCTCCAGCGCCCGCAGCAGCGGGCCCACGGGACGGCGCCTGAAGTACCGCTGTCCCGTGAGCGAGACGTCCCGGTCCGAGAGGGAGGCGAGCCCGGCCATGAAGTAAAGGGTGGTGCCCGAGCTGCCGGCCGAGAGCGTGGCCCGCCTCGGCCGGTACCGTCCGCCGAGGCCCCGTACCAGGAACGTGTCGCCGCTCCTGGTGATCGGCACACCGAGCCCGCGGAGCAGCCGCACGGTGTAGTCGACGTGGCGCGCGTCGGTGAGCCCGTGGATGCGGCTTTCGCCGTCCGCGAGGGAGGCGAGGACCAGCGCCCGGTGCGCGTGGTATTTCGAGTGCGGCACGAGGATTTCACCGGTCACCCGATGCTGGATTCCGTCGACGAGAAGATGCATGGGGTGTTCTCGCTCCTAGGCGTCGGCACCGGGAATTGCGCCGGATGCATCCGGTGGCGGATGTCCGGGTACCGGCCCGCGACAGCGCGGCAGGGACCGAACAGCCGCCTTGGCGATGCTCCCGCTCCCGTCCCCGCGCAAGCAGCCCCTAACCGCCCCTATCCGCACGGTCGCGCACCGGGCGCCGAAGAGCGGCCGCAATCCTCGCGCCCCCTACCGGAGTTCGGCTTCCCCCGCTTTTCTCCGAACAGATCGGCGACATCGGCGGCACGGTTGAGGGGTTTCCCCGCTCTGGAAAGAACGAGTAGAGCCGAATCGGGCGAGGCGAATTCGAGGGGGACGGTTGCTCACCATCAACATGGCGGTACTGCTGGCGCTCGTCGTCGTGCTGCGACTGCGGCGGCGCGTGGAGGCGAGGAGCCGCTCCGACGAGAAGCTCACCGTCGTCCTCGTCCTGCTGCTCGGACTTCTCCTCGCACCGACCGACCTCGGGCAGGGACTCGTCCGCGTGCTGCGCGAACTCGTGGAGAGCGTCTCGTCCGTGCAGATGTGATCCGGGTTCCGGGCCGGCACGTCGTCGCCGGGTGGCGGTTGCCGGTTAGCTTTCGTGAACCCTTTGTAACCGTTCGGGTGCTATGTGCATCGGCGAGTGGCAGGAGCGGGCCTCGGTGAGCGATACGGCATGGAAGAACGAGACGCCCAGCGCGATGCACGGAGGGAGCCGCCCGTCGGCCGACTCGGCTTGCACGGCCCGGTGTTGGCCGCACAGGTGAGACGGCCGGCAAAAGTCCAGGCGGCCTACGGTGCGGGGCGGGCGTCGCCTCGTGTCGATGGACCACCGTCGGGGGTCTGCGGGCCTCCGGCTCGGCGGCCGTCCGATCCCGAGGGGGGTGAGCGAGCACCCCCTGAAGTGCTGTAGTGTTCTTTGTGCGCGAGCGGGGCGGGAAGCCCCGAACCGCTCAAGCAGCACCGGGACGTGGCGCAGTTTGGTAGCGCACTTGACTGGGGGTCAAGGGGTCGTGGGTTCAAATCCCGCCGTCCCGACACTGGTCAAAGGCCTCTTGTGATCTTCACAAGGGGCCTTTGGCGTTGCACGGAAGGTCGCGCCCTCGATGCGTGCGGGGCCGTCGGGCGTGGGGCCGTCCGCCGCGGCGCAGGGGTTCCCGAGATCGTGTGTCCGCTGCTGTCCCTTGTGAGGCCGTAGGCGGGCGGTCGGCGCCGGCGGATCGGTCGGCCAGTCGCGGGGCGGCGGCTGGTACGCCTGCCGGGCTCCCCCACGTCTCGCAGCGACGGCGCGGAAGGCGGAGCCCCGCGCAGATCGAACACGGCAGCCCGCTCGATGTGTTGTGGGTTTCGCCCGTTCGGTGCCTCGCGGTCGGTGCCGAGTCGGATGAGGGCGGAACTGTCCGTCGGAGTACGCCGGTTGGGGCGGACGACGGGCTCGCGTGCATCCGGACCGCGCACCGGCCGGAGGCGGCGAGCAGCCTCAGGTAAGCGGCAGGTCCACGTGCAGCACGCCGAAGACCGGGGAGTCCGGGAACGGCTGGTCGTCGCCGATCTTCCGGTAACCCCAGGACGCGTACGGGGCTCGGACCTTGGGTGCGTCACGTCCACGAGCTGTACCGCGCGGGGCTGGGAAGATCGGCCGACGACAGCACCCTGGCCGCGACGGAGCCTGGCGGCCGACGCGGTCCGGCACGCCGCCCGCGCGTGGTGGTGGAGCGCCCCGCTCCGGACACCGTGCGGCTGGCCGCCGCGGACCGACAGCGGGTCCCGGCGTGCGTCCCCCTAGCCCCGCAACTCCCGCCGCGGCGAAACACACGCTCCCCTCTACCCTGGAAGGGAACACGCGTAAGTCGATCCGGTTACGGAGGCAACTGTGTCGAACACGGTGACGAGCCCACTCTCCGAGGCCGATCTCGAGGTCGTGGGTGGAGCGCTGCAAGGTGCACTCGTCGATCTCGTCGACCTGTCGCTCGTGGCGAAGCAGGTGCACTGGAACGTCGTGGGGCCGAGCTTCCGTTCGGTCCACCTCCAGCTCGACGAGGTCGTCGCGACGGCTCGGGAGTACACGGACACGGTCGCCGAGCGGGCCTCGACGCTCGGTGTTCCGCCGGACGGACGCCCGGAGACGGTCGCGCAGAGCAGCGGTCTGGAGAAGGTGCCGTCGGGCTGGATCAAGGACGCGGACGCGGTCTCGCTCCTCGTCTCGGCCCTCGGGACGGTGATCGGCCGGATGCGGGAGCGGATCGAGGCCACGGACGCGCCGGACCCGGTGAGCCAGGACATCTTCATCGCGGCGACGGCCGAACTGGAGAAGCAGCACTGGATGTTCCAGGCCGCCAGCGTCTGAGCACTCCGCACGGAGCCGCCGCCGGGCCCGAACTCCCCGCCGCCGCGGGGAGGTTGGTCCGGCGACGGGTTCGCGCCGCCCGGTCGCACAGGGAGGCCGTCCGGCCCAGGAGGGGCGGGGTCTCGGCGTCCGGCTCAGGTGCACAGCCCAAGTACGGGCGTGACGAGGCCGGTCGGCGCCGGGAAGTCGGCCGCCCGGCCCGCGCTATCGTCCCCTCATGCCGACACACGAACTCGAGATCTCGGCCCCCGTGGACCTGTGCCTGCCGGACGGTACGCTCGCGCCGGACGCCGTCGGCTGGTCGCGGCAGCCCGTCCACCGGACCCGCATCCCGGGCTGGGGGCGGACCAAGCGGTGGGAGTACTGGTGCGTCACCTCGCCCACGCACCTGGTGGCGGTGACCGTCAGCGACCTCGACTACCTCGCGCTCCACTCGGTGTACTTCCTCGAACTCGGCCCCGGCGGACGCGAGTTCGAGCGCACCGCCGTCCTCCCCTGCGGGCTCGGCGTGCGCCTGCCGGACGCCGTCGCGGGCGCGCCGGGGGTACCGCCGGTGGTGGTCGGCCCGGAGCGCCCCCGTCCGCGGGCAGGTGCGGGTCGAGATACGGCACGAGGAGGGCGGCACGCGGCTGCGGGCGCGCTGCCTCTCGCCGGAGCGGCTACCGGTCGAAGTCGACGTGCACGTCGCGCTGCCCGCCGGGCACGAGACGCTCTCCGTCGTCGTGCCGTGGAGCGAGCGCCGGTTCCAGTACACCTCCAAGCAGACGGCGCGGCCCGCGTCGGGCGGAGTGCGCGTCGGGTCCGAAGTGCTTCGTTTCGACGACGCCTGGGGCACCCTCGACCACGGACGCGGCCGCTGGCCCCGCTCGGTGCGGTGGAACTGGGGCTCCGCGTCGGGCCGTTCGGACGGGCGCACGGTGGGGCTGCAACTCGGCGGCAAGTGGACCCGCGGCACGGGGGCCACCGAGAACGCGCTCTGCGTCGACGGCCGACTCACCAAGCTGGGCGAGGAGTTGGAGTGGACGTACTCGCCCGACGACGAGCGGGCTCCCTGGGCGGTACGCGACCGCGGGGGCGACCACGTCGACCTCGTCTTCACGCCCTTCCACACCCGCCGCGCACGGACGGACGCCGGCCTCCTGGCCAACCGCACCGACCAGTCGTTCGGACGCTACGACGGCCGCATCCGCACCGAGGACGGTGAACACGTCGCGGTGGACGGCTTGTTGGGGTGGGCCGAGGACGTCCGCATGCTCTGGTGAGCGAAGGGGACCGCCGCGGGCACCGGCCAGGGTCCGGCGCCCGCGGCGGGGTCGGTCACGTGCGGGCGGGTGTCTCCACGAGCGCAGAGTCGGCCTCGGTGAGGTAGTCGCTGAGGTCGTTGGGCGTACGGGAGGTGACGAGGGTCCAGCCGCCCGCGTCGTCCCGTGAGACCGACTGGTCCACCCAACTGCCGCCTGCGTTGCGGATGTCCGTCTCCAGCGACGGGTAGGAGGTGAGCGTCTTTCCGCCCACCTCGGCGCCCTCGACGAGCAGCCAGGGACCGTGGCAGATCGCGGCGACCGGACTCCCGGAGCGCGTGAAGGAGCGCAGCACCTCCACGGCGGTGTCGTTGAGCCGGAGACTGTCCGCGTTGAGTGTGCCGCCCGAGACGTGGAGCAGGTCGTAGGAGGCCGGATCGACCTCCTCCAGGGTGAGATCGGGCTCGACCCGCTGGCCGTTCTCCTTGTCGCCGACGAGCGTCTGGACGGGGTCGGCGGAGACGGCGGCGACGTCGACCTCGGCGCCCCTGTCCCTGAAGTGCTGCACGGGCACGACCAGTTCGTCCTGCTCGACTCCGTAGTTGGAGACGATGGCCAGGACTCGGTGGCCGGTCAGATCGTTGTCAGACATCGTCTGCCTCCTCGGTGCCGTCTGGGGTGTGCACCTCCTCTCGCGGGTTGCACGGGAGGCCGCGGCCCAAACCGGCCGCGCCGGGCGTCCTCACGCGGCGTGCCGCTCCTGTCCCGTGCCGCCGAGCGCGTCGACGAGCTGCTCCCGCGTCATCTTCGAACGCCCCTGTACGTCCTCCTCGGTCGCCCGCCGGTACAGCTCGTCCTTGCTGAGGCCGGAGAGATCCGTGCGCTGCGAGCGCCGTCCACCTTTCCGCCCGCGCCCGGAGCGCCCGGACCCGGCGCCGTCCTTGCCCTTCGCCTGGTCGAGGCTGCGTTGCAGGTCGGCCGTGAGGTCGACGACGTTGCTCGCCTGCGGAGCCTTCTCCTCGACGACGAACTCCTCGCCTTTCCGCTTCGCCTCGACCAGCTCCCCGACGCGTTCGGCGTAGGTGTCCCGGTAGTCCTCGGGCCGCCAGGGGACGGCCAGCGCGTCGACGAGCTGCTCCGCGGTCTGCAACTCCTTGCCCTTGTCGGCCCTGCGCTTCGGCAGAGCGGGCAACTCCTGCGCCGGGTCGCGCACTTCGTCGGCCCAGTGGAGCGTCTGGAGGACCAGTACGTCGTCCTGCGGGCGGAGCGCCACGAGGTACTCCTTGCTGCGCATCACGAAGGTGGCGATGCCCATCCGCGAGGTGTCGGCGAGCGCGGAGCGGAGCAACTCGTAGACCTTCGCGTACTGTTCGCCCTTGGGCGCGAGATAGTAGGTGCGGTCGAAGTAGACGGGAGCCACCTCGTCGACGCCGACGAACCCGCTGATCTCGATCGCCTTCGACTTGCGCGGCGCGATCTCGTCGAGCTCCTTCGGCTCGACGACGACGTACTCGCCGTCCGCGTCGTACCCCTTGACGATGTCCCGGTAGTCGACGTCCTTCCCGGTGCGCTCGTTGACGCGCCGCTGCCGGACCCGGTCGCCGCTCCCGCGCGTCAACTGGCGGAACGGGATCGTGTGGCTGTCGGTCGCGGTGAAGAGCTGCACGGGCACGGTGACCAGCCCGAAGGTGACGACACCGCTCCAGATCGGGCGCGCCATGGCGGCCTGCCTTCCTCACGACACGGGTGGACGTCCGCCCGGGTTCCCGTGCCCGCAACGCTCTAACTCGCTCACCCCGAGGCTAGCCGCACGGCGAGGACGCCGTCCTCCACCTGCGTCTCGAAGGACGGCTGGGGCGCGATCGCCGGTCCCGAGACGTTGTGCCCGTCGCTCAGGCGGAAGGAGCTCCCGTGCCAGGGGCATCGCACGCAGCCGTCCTCGACGGTGCCCTGGGAGAGCGGGCCGGAGGCGTGGCTGCACCGGTCGGCGAGGACGTGCGCGCCCTCGTCCGTGCGGAAGACGAGGACGGGGACCTCGCCGAGCATCCGGTGGACGGGGGTGCGCAGGGGGAAGCCGTCGAGGCGTCCGAGCGCGTGCCAGCCCGACTCCGCGACGTACGGGACGGGTTCGGCCTTGTTGGTGCCGGTCGCCTGCCGGTACGCCATGTGACCGCCGAGGAGCGCGCCGGCGCCGGCCGTGAGGAGCCCCGCGTACCCGAGCGTGCGCCCGCGCCCCTGGCGTCCGCGTACGCGGGCGGTGAAGGACGCCGTGTAGAGGCCGAGCGCAAGGTAGTTGCAGGCGGCGTGGACGAGGCCGGTACGCGACTGCGGCGGGTGCTGCTCGCTCCAGTCCACCCAGCCGGCGAGCGCCGCGGGCCCCGCGGCGAGGACGCCGGTTCCGGTGAGCGTGGTGGCGGCCCGCCTCGTGCCCGGGAGCAGGTCGAGGACGCCGGTGGAGAGCCAGGCGCCGACGGGGAAGTGGACGAGCGCGGGGTGGAGCGGGTGGCCGAAGGGGTGGCCGCGCAGCAGGTCGCGGGCGGCGCCGAGGGGCACGGCGCGGACGGCCTGCCGGAGCGGGTTGGCGACGGTGTCGAGCGCACGGACCCGGCCGAGCGCGTCGAGCGCCCGGGGCAGCGGGGCGAGCACGTCGTCCGCGGTCGCGGTGCGCGCGGAGGGGTCGGTGTGCCGGGTGCGGAGGGGAATGCGCATACGCCTCGGTTGCCGCACGAGCGCGGCCCGCAAACTGAGCGCGCGGTTCCGCACTCCACCGGCGGCCCCGCGCGGCGTTTGGCGCGCGCAGGGCCCCGGAACCCGCAGCCGGTGAGAGCGTCCCGACGGGGTCGGGCCGCGGACGCGTACGGAGGTGCCCCGTGCCCGAACTCCCCGACGTCGAAGCCGACCGCACGGTACTGCGCGACTGCGCAACCCACCGCACCATCGACCGCGTCGACGTGCACGACGCGGGCGTCGTCCACGGTGTCACGCTGCAGGAGCTCAGCGGCAGGCTCGTCGGAAGGCGCTTCACCCGCGCCGAGCGGCGCGGCAAGTGGCTGCTCGCGCACACCGGCGGGCCGACGCTCCTCCTCCACTTCGGCATGACGGGCGAGCTGCGCTGCTGCTCCCCTGAGGAGGAGCTCCATCCGCACGACCGGGTCGTCTTCGCGCTCGGACGCCACCGCGAACTCCGCTTCCGCGACCAGCGGAAGCTCAAGGGCATGTGGCTCTACGACGAGCCGGATTCCGCGCCCGAACTGCGCGACCAGGGCCCCGACGCGCTGAAGGTGAGCCGCGGCGACTTCGTGGCGGCGCTCGCGGGGAGGCGGGGCGGTCTCAAGTCGGCGCTGATGGACCAGTCCGTCGTCGCGGGGCTCGGCAATCTCCTCGCCGACGAGGTCCTCTGGCGCGCCCGCCTCGCACCGGGCCGTCCCACGGCCGAGCTCGACGAGGACGCCCTCGCCGACCTCCGCACCACGATGCGGCGCACCCTTTCGGAGTCGCTGCCGACCGGCCGCGTGCCCGCCGCCGAGGGGTGGCTCACCGGTCGGCGTGGCGACTCCGACGCGACGTGCCCGCGGTGCGGCACCCGGCTGCGCGAGGGCCGCGTCGCGGGTCGCACCACCGTGTGGTGCCCGCACTGTCAGCCGGAGTGAGGGCACCGCGCGGTGGTGCGGCCCCGTACGCAGGCGGTCCGTTGGCGCGGGCGCCGCGGAGGCGACACCGTAGCGAGGAGGGGGGCCGCAGCCGCGCTAGGAGGCGCCGCAGATGTCCGAAGACCCGCTGCCCCTGCCCGACTACGACCAGCTCCCCGCCGCCAGCATCGAGTACCGCATCCGCCCGCTCGAACGCCGCGATGTGCAGCGGCTGCTCGACCACGAGCGCGAGCACGCGGCGAGGCCGCAGGTCGAGGCGTTCCTCACCGCGCGGCTCCGCGAGCTCGACGCGGGCGCCCGGCCGAGCGGCGGCGACCCGGAGGCCGAGCAGCCGGACCGCCCCGAGTCCTCGGCGCACGGCTCCGCCGCCTCACCGGAGCGCGCGGCCGAGCCGGGGGAGCCGCTCCGGCACGGGAAGTACAGCTTCTGACCCGGCCGGCCGGGACGCACGACGCCGCGGAGGTGCGTCCTCCGCGGCGTCGTGCGTACGTCCTCAGGCGCCGGGCTTGAGGAGCACCTTCGTCCAGCCGTCCTCGCGCCGGTCGAAGCGGCGGTAGGCGTCGGGGGCTTCGGTGAGGGGGACGCGCTGGGAGACGACGAAGCTCGGCTCGGCGCGGCCCGCGATGATCATGTCGCGGAGCTGCCTGTTGTACCGCTTCACGTTCGCCTGGCCCGTTCCCATCCGGAGGCCCTTCTCGAAGAACCGGCCGACCTTGAAGAGGAGTTCGCCCTGCTGGGCGCTCTCCGTCGGCCCGCCGGGGTCGGACGACAGGTAGAGGCCGACGACGCCGAGCGTGCCGGTGGCGCGGACCGACTCGACGAGCCCGTTGAGCACGATGGCGGGCTGCTCGTCGCCCTCGGCCGCCGTCGCCTGGTAGCCGACCGCGTCGATGCCCTTGTCCGTGCCCTCGCCTCCGGTCTGCTCCCTGATCTGCTCGGCGGGGTCGCCGCCGCTGAAGTCGACGGGCACGGCGCCGATACGCTCGGCGAGCCGCAGCCGGTCGGGCTGCTTGTCGACGACGAAGACGCGCGAGGCGCCGCGCAGCAGCGCGGAGTACGCGGCCATCAGGCCGACGGGCCCCGCTCCGTAGACGCAGACGGACTCGCCTGGCGAGACCGCCGCGAGTTCGGTGGCGTGGTAGCCCGTCGGGAAGATGTCCGCGAGGAGCGCGAAGTCGTCCTCGTGCTCCTCGCCAGGGGGGAGCACGAGGCAGTTGAAGTCGGCGAACGGCACCCTCAGGTACTCGGCCTGACCGCCGCGGTAGGGGCCCATCGAGACGTAGCCGTAGGCGCCGCCCGCGAACCCGGGGTTGACGGTGAGGCAGAACGCCGTGTTCCCGGCGAGGCAGTTGCGGCAGAAGCCGCACGCGACGTTGAACGGGAGGACGACCCGGTCCCCCTCGTGGACGCTGGCGACCCCGGAGCCCACCTCCTCGACGATCCCCATGTTCTCGTGGCCGAAGACGATGCCCGGCTCCGCGCCGGTCCGCCCTTCGTACATGTGCAGGTCGGACCCGCAGATCGCGGAGGTGGTCACCCTGATCACGACATCGGTCGGATCCTCGATCCTGGCGTCCTCGACCTCTTCGACGGCGACGTCGAACGGCTCCTGGTACACAACAGCTTTCACTGGTGCCTCCTAGTCGGCAGCCGGCGTGTGCGGGCAGGGGGTGCCGCGGCATCCCCCGCACCGGGTGGCCCGTCTCGCTCCGATTACACACGGCCCTCCCGGGGATGAGTCCCCGCTGCACAGCGCCGGGATGCGCGCGAGAGTGGAGAGTGCGCCCCGGCGCACGCCCGGGCGTCCGGCTGGAGGCGAGATGAGCGGACTGCTGGAGACGCTGCCCGAGGAGGAACGCCGGCTGCTGCGCGAGGCCCCGCCGGGCGAGCGCCTCGCGGCCGAGCCGATGCGCGCGCAGCTCAGCGACCGGCGCGAGTTCGACGACGCATGGCTCTTCGAGCGGAAACTCGACGGGGTGCGCCTGCTCGCCGTCCGCGACTCCGGCCGCGTCCGCCTCCTGTCGCGGACGGGGAAGCGGCTCGACGAGACGTACCCGGAGGTGCTGGAGGCGCTCCAGGCGCAGGAGTGCGCGGACTTCACCGTCGACGGCGAGGTGGTCGCCTTCTCGCACGGGCGCACCGACTTCTCCCGGCTCCAGCAGCGGATGCAGCTCACCCGCGCCTGGCAGGCGCGCACCAGCGGCGTCGCCGTCACCTACTTCCTCTTCGACCTGCTGCGGCTCGACGGCGCCGACCTGACGCAACTCCCGCTGCGCACCCGCAAGTCCCTGCTGCGCCGCGCCCTCGACTTCGACTCCCCGCTCCGCTTCACCACGCACCGCAACACCGCGTGTCTGCGGGAGGCGTGCGACCGCGGCTGGGAGGGGCTGATCGCCAAGCGGGCAGACGGCCGCTACCTCGGGAGGCGCTCCTCGGACTGGCTGAAGCTCAAGTGCGAGCGGGGACAGGAGACGGTCGTCGGCGGCTTCACCGAACCGGCCGGGAGCCGCTCCGGCTTCGGCGCGCTGCTCGTCGGCTACTACGAGGGCACAAAGTTGCGGTACGCGGGCAAGGTCGGCACCGGGTACAGCGACCGCGTCCTGCGCGAGCTGCGCGCCCGGCTCGACGCGCTGGAGCGCGCCCGCTCGCCCTTCGCGGACCCGGTACGGGAGCGCGGGGTGCACTGGGTGCGCCCCGAACTCGTCGCACAGGTCGGGTTCACCGAGTGGACGAGGGACGGATTCCTGCGCCACCCGCGGTACTTGGGGCTGCGCGACGACAAACGGCCGCGGGACGTGGTGCGCGAGCAGCCGGACGGGCAGGCGTAGGGCGCCGTTCCGCCGGGCGCGTGCGCCGCCGGTTCGCCGGCGTGCAGTGCCAAGGTGATCCCCGTACGTACGGGTGGCGCCCCCGGGCGCCCGTGTCTGACGGGAGGCGGACATGGATCGCCGCAGGCTCGCCGCGGCCGCGGAGCCGGCAGGTTGGTGGGCGGGGCTCATCGGGCTGTGGCTCGTGCTGGTGGGACAGGTCGACGGCCTGGAGGTGCTCGTCGGGGGGTGCGCCGCGGTGGTCGCTGCGGGCGCCGGGTGCGCGGCGCGGCGCACGTCGGCGAGGCGCCCGGGAAGCGGTGGCCGGTGAACGGCTGGCTCGCGGCGGCCTGCCTCCTGCTCGTACTCGGGCTCGGCCCGGCGCTCTGCGGCGCCGTCGTCGGTCCGGTGCGCAGCAGGCTGCTCGCGCAGAACGTGGCGACGGTCCTCGCCGCCCTCGTCCTGCTGCTCGCCTCGCCCGGCTACGACAGGCCCGCCTACCTCGACACCGCGCTCGTCCTCGCCGTGCTCGGGCCTGCCGGCACCCTCGTCTACGAACGGCTGCTCGCGGAGGACCTGCCGCGGGGCACGCCCTGGCCGGGGCTGGCGCGCGGCGCCTCGTGGGCGAGCGTCGCGGTGGTGCCGCCCGTCGTGGTGCCGGTCTGCTTCGCCGTGGCGCCGGGGCGTACGACGGTGAAAGTGCTGGTGATCGGGGCGCTGCTGGTGGCGGGGAGCGCCGTGTGCGGGCGCGCGCTCGCGAAGGCGCCGCGCACCGCGGCAGGGGAGGGCTCGGGTGGCTGAACTCCCTGTGCTCATCGGCTTGTTGCTCGCCACCGCCGCGGGCACGGCAGCCGCGCTCTCGCGCGAGCCCGTGCACCAGGCGCTGGTCCTCTCCGTCCTCGGGCTGGCGCTCGCCCTGCTCTTCACGCTCCTCCAGGCCCCGGACGTCGCCCTCTCCCAACTCGCCGTCGGCACCGTGCTGACGCCGCTGATGGTGCTGCTCTCGGTCCGCAAGGTGCGCCGCAGGCCGCGCGAGGAGTCGCCCGCGGACGGACGGGGTGAGGAGGGGTGAACAAGGCGGTACGCCTGTGGGTGCTGGGGGTCGGGTGCGCGGGCGTCGCCGTGCTGTTCGCCGGCGCCTTCCGGCGGCTCCCGGAGTTCGGCGGCTCCCACCACCCGTACGGCGCCAGGGCGGTCGCCGCGGCGCTGCACCGGCACACGGCGAACGTCGTCTCCTCCGTCAACTTCGACCAGCGCTCCTTCGACACCCTCGGGGAGCAGGCGATCCTCTTCGGCGCCGTGCTCGGCACCGTCGTCGTGCTGCGGCAGGCCAAGGACGAGCGCCGGGTGCCGCCCGAGCCTGCCGTGGTCGCGCCGACGGTCCGCGGCTACGCGCTCGTCTCACTGCCGCTGACGCTCCTCGTCGGCCTCTACGTCGTGGCGCACGGCCAACTCAGCCCGGGCGGCGGCTTCCAGGGCGGGCTCGTCGTCGCGACGGCGCTCCACCTGCTCTACGTCGCCGTCGACTACCGCGCGCTGGAGCGGCTCCGCCCCGTCCCCGTCTTCGCGCTCGCCGACGCCTTCGGGGACGCCGCCTACCTGCTGCTCGGCCTCGCCGTGCTCGTCGCGGGCGCCTCCTTCCTCGGCAACGTGCTGCCGCTGGGCACCTTCAACACGCTCGCCTCAGGCGGCATCGTCCCGCTCCTCAACGCGGCGATCGGGATCGAGGTCGCCGCCGCCGCGGTGGTGCTCCTCGCCCAGTTCCTCGACCAGGCGCTGGAGCTGGTGCCGCGGGACGGGGAGCACCGGTGAACGGGCGGCGCACGGAGCGGGGGCGCATACGCCGGCGGGAGAGACCCGCTCAACCGCCGTACGCACAGCGCCCGTTGTTCCACCGAGAGACCCGCACCGTGAACCTCCTCCCCTTCTTCTGCGCCGGCTGGCTCTTCCTCGTCGGCTGCTACGCCCTCGCCACCAGCCGCAACCTGATCCACGCGGTGGGCGCCCTGGCGGTCTGCCAGTCCTCGACGTACGTGCTGCTGCTCGCCGTCGGCTACCGAAGCGGCGGCACGGCGCCCGTCTTCTCCGACGTGCCGCCCGGCGCACGCCCCGTCGTCGACCCGGTGGTGCAGGCGCTCACCCTCACCGACGTCGTCGTCGGCGCGACGGTGACGGCTCTGCTCCTCGCGCTCGTCGTGCAGATCGCCAAGCGGCACGGCACTGTCGACCCCGACGAGCTGCGGGAGTTGCGCGGGTGACGGCCGAGCGGGTCCTGCCGCTGCTCGTCGCCGTTCCGCTGCTGGGAGCCGCGCTGCTCGTCGGTGCGGGACGCTGGCTGCCGCGGTACACGGCCGACGTGTTCGGGCTCCTCGTCTCCGGCGGGACGGGCGCCCTCGCCGTGGTCGAACTCGTGGGCGCGCGCGGGGAGCCGGGGCCCGTCGAGTGGGTCGCCGGCTGGCGTCCCGAGGGCGGCTCGGGGGTCGGCATCGTGCTCGTCGGCGACGGCGCCGGACTCGGGCTCGCCGCGCTGATCTCGGCGCTCGTCACCGCGGCGCTCGTGTACTCGCGGAGGTTCTTCGACGAGCCGCCGCCGGGGCAGGCCGGCGCCTTCCCCGCGCTGCTGCTGCTCTTCCAGGCCGGCATGTGCGGGTTCGTGCTCACGGGGGACCTCTTCAACGCGTTCGTCTTCTTCGAGCTGATGGGCGTCATCGCGTACGCGCTCACCGGCTACCGCGTCGAGGAGGCCCGCGCGGTACAGGGCGCGCTCACCTTCGGCTTCGTCAACTCCCTCGGCGGGTACGCCACTCTGCTGGGCATCGGCCTCCTCTACGCCCGCACGGGCGAGCTCGGGTTCGCGCAGATCGGCGCCGCTCTCGACGCGGCGGCCGGCGGCGGCGACGCGCTCGTCACCACCGGGTTCGCGCTCGTCGCGACGGGTCTGCTCGTCAAGGCGGCGGCCGTGCCCTTCCACTTCTGGCTGCCCGACGCGCACTCCGTCGCGCCGACGCCGGTGTGCATGCTGCTGTCCGGGGTCATGGTGGAGCTCGGCGTCTACGGGATCGCCCGGCTGTACTGGGCGACGTTCGCCGGGCCGGGCGGGGTGTCCGCCGCGGACGCGCACTGGGTGCTGCTCGTGCAGGGCGTGTCGACGGCCGTCCTCGGCGCCGTGATGTGCTGGCAGCAGCGGCACCTGAAGCGCCTCCTCGCCTTCTCCACGATCGCGCACACCGGGCTCTTCCTCACCGCGCTCTCCGCGCTCACGCCGGAGGCGGCCACGGGCGTCGGCGTCTACCTCGTCGCGCACGCCGGAGTGAAGGCCGCGCTCTTCGGGTGCGTGGGCGTCCTCCTCGACCGGTTCGGCAGCGTGGACGAGCGGGAGCTGCACGGGCGCGGGCGCGAACTCCGGTTCGTCGGCGTGCTCTTCGCGCTCGGCGGGCTGGCGCTCGCCGGGCTGCCGCCGTTCGGCACCGCGCTCGGCAAGGCGCTCTGCGAGGAGGCGGCGGGGCCGGGCGCGACGGTGCTCTTCGTCGCCGTCTCCGCGGTCACGGGAGCCGCGGTCCTGCGGACGGCGGCGGGCGTCTTCCTCGGCGCCGGTCAACCGCCCGCGGGGCCGCCGCACTTCGCGCCGCGGGCCGCGGTGCGCGGCGAGGGCAAGGAGCAGCGGCCGGGCGCCTCGGAACGTCGAGGAGCGGACGAGTTCGGCACCTCGGACGGGCACGACACCGCGTCCGGGCCCGAGCAGGAGGGGGAGCCGGAGACGACCGGTTCCGGCGAGGAGCCCGAGACGGCGGGGCCCGTGACGCGCGCGCCCGACAGCATGCTGGTCGCCACCACCGCGCTCCTCGCCGGAGGGCTCGCCGTCGGGTGCGTCCCCGCGCTCTGGCCGCACCTGGCGCACGCCGCCGACGGGCTCTCGGACCACTCCGCCTACCTCGCAGCGGTGTTCGGCTCCCCGGAGACGCCGCCCGCGTCCGCGGCGCCGAGCTGGAGGGTGAGCGGCGTCCTGTTGGACCTTCTGGCGACGCTCCTCGCGCTCGTGCTCGCGCGCACCGCGCCGCGGATCACCGCGGGCACCCGCCGCGCCGCCTGGGCCCGGCCGCTCCGCCGCCTCCACTCGGGACACGTCGGCGACTACGTCGCCTGCACGGTCGCCGGCATGGCGCTGCTCGGGCTGCTCCTGCGGTGACGCGCTAGCGGGAGCGCAGCGCCTCGACGGCGAGGCGGGCGGCCGTCCCGATGACGGCGTCGGCGGCGGGCAGGGCGGCCGCCGGGCTGCCCGCGCGGGTGAAGACGGCGACCGCGTACCGTCCGCCGTCGGGGTACTCGACGACGCCGACCTCGTTGCGGAGCGTCGGCGCGCTCCCCGTCTTCCCCGCGACGTGCACGTCGTCGAAGGGGAATCCAGACGCCATCCGATGCGGCCACACCTGGAGTCCGAGGAGCCTGCGCATCGCCGCGCAGTGTGCCGGGTCGACCGCCTCGTCCCGCCAGACGGAGGCGAGGAGGCGCGTCATCTCCCTGGGCGTGCTGTGGTTGCTGCGCCGCGGGTCGAGGGCGCGGAGCCGTGCGACGACCTGCGGGTCGACGAGGGCGCTGGGGCCCTCGGGGCCGACGTCGGCCCGGAGGGCGGCGAGGAACTCCGCGAAGGTGTGGAGGGCGCGGGTGCGGGTGAGGCCCAACTCGCGCGTGGTCGCGTTGACGGCGTCGAGGCCGACCCGCGCCAGGAGGAGGTCGGCTGCCGTGTTGTCGCTGACGGAGACCATCAGGTAAGCGGCGTCCCGCAGGGAGAGGACGGCCTCGTCGAGCATGGCGGCGAGACCGGTGGGCCCCGGGGTGCGGCCGGTCGGCGGGCAGCGCGTCCGCTCGGTGAGGTCGAGGCGTCCGGCCTCGGCCTCCCGGTGGAGCGCGACGAGCAGGCAGAGCTTGTGGACGCTCGCGGTGACGACGGACTGGTCGGCTCCGGCGTCGACCTGGGCGCCGGAGTCGATGTCGCGCGCGTGCAGCCAGCCGGTGACGCCGGCCTCGGCGAAGGCGGCCTCGATGCGGGTGCGGTGCGGGTTCGTGGTCATATCCAGTACTCGGACGACGGGCGCAGGTGGAGCGGCCCGGCGGGCAGGTCGGGCCCGGCCGCCGTGCGGCCGAGGGCTTCGGTGACGGTCTCGGCGAAGGCCCGTACGGCGGCGTCGCCCCGCCCCCGTGGCCAGGCCGCCGAGTGGCGCCAGGCGAGCGGGGCTCCGGTCAGCGGGCGCCAGGTCAGGTCCGGGTCGCGGCCCGGGTGGGCGCCGAGCGGGGCGAAGGCGACGGCGCGGGAGGAGAGGAGGAGCCCGCGGGTGAAGCTGGGGCCGTGGCCGTTGCGGACGGCGGGCGGGGTGTAGCCGTGGCGGGCGCAGGTGGTGAGGATCTCGTCGTGGACGGCCGGCGCGAGGGCGCGGGGGAAGAGGATGAGGTCGTGCCCGGAGAGCGCCGCGAGCGGGACCGTCTCCAGGTCGGCGGTCGCGGCGTCGCGGGGCAGCACGACGCCGAGTTCGTGGCGGAGGACGGGGGCGAGCTCCAAGCCGGCGACGTCGCAGGGATGGTGGAGGACGGCGACGTCCAGCTCGTGCGAGGCGAGGCGGAGGAGCTGCTCGGCCGTGGAGAGCTCGTGCAGCTCCAACTCGACGTCGGGGGTGCGTTCGCGGAGGCCGTCGAGGAGCACCGCGATCGTCTCGCCCGCGATGTCGGGCGGGAGGGCGGCGCGCAGGAGGCCGCTGCGGCCGTCGCTGAGGCGGCTCGCCGTGGCCGTCAACGCCTCGGTCTGCGCAAGGAGTTGACGCGCCTCCTCCAGAAGGAGCGTGCCGCCCTTGGTGATCGAGACGCGGCGGCTGGTGCGCTCGAAGAGGCGGACGCCCCACTCCCGCTCCAGCCGCTGTATCCGCTGCGACAGGGGCGGCTGCGCCATGCCGAGACGCTCGGCGGCGCGGCCGAAGTGTGACTCCTCCGCCACAGCCACGAAGCATCTCAGGTGCCGTATCAAGTCCACGACCAGCAACCATATCGCGGTCTTATCAATCGGCTTCCCATATTGGTCTTGGACATGACGGCCGTCGTCCTGCTCTTCTCTCTCCGTGCGCCCGTCCCCGGGCGCCGAGACCCGACCGTCCACGGAAGGCTGCCCGATGACCCCCTCCCTCCCCCGCCGCGCGGCACTGGCCGCTCTCGTCCCGCTGCTTGCGCTCCCTCTCGCGGCCTGCGGGACCGAGGACACCGGGAACGACTCCTCCCCCGGCGCTTCCGCGACCGCCGGCCACCAGCCGAAGCGTGAATTCGCCGCGCTGGAGCGCAAGTTCGATGCGAAGCTGGGCGTCTACGCGCTCGACACGGGGAGCGGGAAGGAGATCGCCCACCGCCCCGACACGCGGTTCGCCCACGCCTCCACCTTCAAGGCGCTGCTCGCCGGCGTCATCCTGGAGCAGACGTCGGCCGCCGACCTGGACGAGCGCGTGGAGTACACGAAGAAGGACCTCCCCGAGTACTCGCCGATCACCGAGCGGCACGCCTCGGACGGTATGACGCTGCGCGAACTGTGCGACGCGGCTGTCCGCCACAGCGACAACGGTGCCGCCAACCTCCTCGTCCGGCACCTCGGCGGGCCCGCCGAGCTCCAGAAGGCGCTGCGGGCGAGCGGCAACCGCGTCACCCACATCGACAGGTACGAGACCGACATGAGCGCCGCCGAACCCGGCGACGTGCGGGACACCAGCACGCCGCGTGCGCTCGCCGACAGCCTGCGCACGTACGCCGTCCAGAACACACTGCCGGCGAAGAAGCGGACGATGCTCACCGACTGGCTCAAGCGCAACACCACGGGGGACGACCTCATCCGCGCCGGTGCGCCCAAGGGCTGGAAGGTCGGCGACAAGACCGGCAACGGGGGGTACGGCACCCGCAACGACATCGCCGTCGTCTGGCCGCCGAAGAGCGACCCGATCGTCCTCGCCGTCCTCTCCAAGCGCGACACGAAGAACGCGGAGCACGACGACGCACTCGTGGCCGACGCGGCCGAAGTCGCCCTCGAAGCACTGGCGTAGGCGCCGGTCACAGCCGGGCGGCGAGCGCCGAAGCGCGCTCTCTGAGCAGCGGTACGAGGGCGAGCGCCCGGGCGCGGGTGAGGCGGGTGGAGGGGGCGGAGACCGTGAGGGAGGCCGTCGACGGGCCGTCGGGGGCGGGAACGGCGACGGCGACGGCGTGGACGTCGAGGACGCTTTCGCCGAGGTTGAGTGCGTGGCCCGCGCGGCGGCAGGCGGCGAGGTCGCGCAGGAGCGCCGGCAGGTCGGCGCGGGTGAGCGGGGTGAGGGGGCGCAGGCCGTCCGGGTAGCGCATCCGCACCACCTCGGCGGGGAGTTGGGCGAGGAGCACCTTGCCGCCTGCCGTGCCGTAGGCCGGGACGTGGTCGCCCGTGCGGGGGGCGACGCGGAGGGTGTGGCGGGCCTCGGCGCCGTCGAGGAAGAAGGCGTCGGGACCGTCGAGCGTCAGGAGGTTGGCGGTCTCGCCGCTCTCGTCGCGCAGCCGGTCGAGCTCGGCGCGTGCGGCGCGGAGCAGGCTCCGCTCGTCGAACTCGCCGCGGGCGAGGGCGAGGAGGGCGGGCCCCGCGCGGTAGCGGCGGCCTCCCGGCTCCTGTTCGGCGAAACCGTGCGTCCGGAGCGTCGCGAGGAGCCGGTGCGCCGTGGAGGGCGCGACGCCGAGGTGCGCGCTGACGTCGGTGAGGCGCACGGGCCGGCGTGCGCCCAACAGCACCAGCACGCGCAGGGCGTTGGCGACGGACCGGGAACCGTAGGCGTCAACTCCCTTGTTCCGCATGGCAGAAACCGTAGCGAAGGCGTTCCGACCCATGACCGGTTCTGCTTGAGTCTTCGCAGCGTCGACGCAACTCCCGCACGACGGAGCCGCTTTCCGTCCCCCAGGACGTCCTTGCCCCACAGCGGCGCACGACGTACGGCGGGCGCGCGCCGTCCGCAGTGACGCACGGACCGCTCCACGAGACCACCAGCCGCTCGACCGGAGACCGCCATGCAGGACGTGCCAGCAGGCGCCCCGCGCCCCGCTTCCGGAACCGCCCCCGCCGAAGGACGCCGCGGCAAGCCGTGGCGCACGGTCTGGCTGCTGCTCCTCCTCGGGTGGACGGTGAGCGCCGCGGACCGGGCCGTGACCGGGCCCGTCGTCACCTGGATGATCAACAACGACGTCGGCTTCCTCGCGGAGGCCGAGCATCCGCACGCGCTGGGCGGCCTCATAGGCGGGCTCTTCTTCGCCGGCTACATGCTCACGCAGTTCCCCGGCGGCTACCTCGGCGACCGCTTCGGGCACCACACGCTCATCGTCGTCAGCCTCGTCTGGGCGGGCGTCACGACGCTGCTCACCGGGTTCATGGGCGGGCTCGTCGCCTTCATCGTGCTGCGGGTCGTCACCGGGCTCGGCGAGGGCGCGTTCTTCTCCAACGACCGGACGCTCGTGGTGACCGTCACGCCCGAGCGCGAACGCAGCCTGGGGATGGGCGTGGTGATCACCGGGCTCGCCTTCGGGATCACGATCGCCACCGTCTTCACCCCGCACTTCGTCAACCTCGGAAAGCAGGTGCTCGCCGACGAGGAGGCGTGGCGGATGGCCTTCTGGGTGCTGGGGACCGCCACCCTCGCGGCCGCCGCGCTGCTCGCGGCGCGGTTCCGCGCGCACCTGCGCTGGGCGGCGCTGGGCGGCGCGACGCTGCGGCTCGGCGCTGTCAGCGCGGTCTCGCTGGCACTGATCATGGCCGTCTACCTGCTCGGGGAGCGCGCGGGGCTGAGCGACCTGTGGATCGCGCTCCTCGAAGTGGCGCTGGCCGTGGTGCTCGTCCTCGCGGTGCTGGTGCGGAAGGGGACCGAACTGCGGCCCGTCCTGTACAACCGGGACCTCTTCCTGCTCTACCTCGCCAACATCGCGATTCTGTGGAACCTGTGGTTCTTCAGCTTCTGGTCGGTCTCGATCGTGACGGGCGCCGCGCACTCCTCGTTCATGAGCGCCGCGCTCACCGCGGGGTTCAACGCCGGCGCCGGAATCCTCGGCTTCCCCGTCGGCGGCTGGCTCTCCGACCGCACGCTGCGCCTCGGTTGGACACGCAAGACCGTGATGCTCGCCTGCACCGGCTCCCAGGCCGTGCTCACCGTGGCGTTCGCCTGGTACGTCTCGGTCGCGGCCGCGCCCTCCCTGTGGGTGATGGGGCTGCTCCTCTTCTTCGCGAGCCTGTTCTTCAACGCGCTCCAGCCCGTCGGCCACGCCTGGACCGCGGAACTCGCGACGCCGCGGCTGCGGGGCTCCGCCTTCGGCATGGAGAACCTCGTCGGCGAGACGGGCGCCGTCCTCGCGCCCGCCGTCGGCGGAGCCCTGCGGGACGCGACCGGGAACTGGTCGGCCGCACTGTGGCTGGACGCGGGGCTCGTCGCCTGCTGCTTCTGCCTGCTCGGCTTCGTCCGCGCGCACCGCCCCCATCCGAGCAGCGCCCCCGTGGAGGGGGCGGCCTGACCGAGGCCCGCCGAGCGGGCACCCGACGACGACCGAGGGGAGCACCCTTGCGCAGCGTTCGCGACGCCGCCTTCGACGTCCTGCGGCAGCACGGCATGACCACGCTCTTCGGCAACCCGGGCTCGACCGAGGTACCGCTCCTCACGGACCTGCCGCCCGACCTCCAGCTCGTACTGGCGCTCCACGAGGGCTCGGTGGTGGGCGCCGCCACCGGCTGGGCCCTCGTGCGGGACGAGCCGGCGCTCGCGCTGCTGCACACGACGGCAGGGCTCGGCAACGCGGTGGGGGCGCTCGCCACGGCGCGGGTCAACCGGGCGCCCGTCGTCGCCGTCGTGGGGCAGCAGGACCGGCGGCACCTCGCCCAGGAGCCGTTCCTTGCGGGCAAGTTGGAGGGCCTCGCGGGTGAGTACCCGCTGGGCGTGGAGACTCCGCCGAGGGCGCAGGACGTACCGGGGGCGCTCGCGCGCGCCGCGCACACGGCGCGGGTCGGGCGGGGCCCCGCGCTCGTCGTCGTCCCCTCGGGCGACTGGGCCGAGCCGGCCGAGGAGCTGCCGCTCCCCTCCCCCGCCGTGCTGCGCACCGCCGTCGACGCGGACGCCTCGGCCGCCGCCGAGTTGGCGGCGATGCTCGCACGTGCGGACTCGCCCGCGCTGCTCGTGGGCGCGGGCGCGGACCGTTCCGAGACGTGGGCGGCGCTCGTGGAGGTGGCGGAGCGACTCGGATGCCCCGTCCTCCAGGAGCCGTTCGGCGCCCGCGCCGGGTTCCCGCAGGACCACCCGTGCTTCGCCGGGCACCTCCCCGCCGACCGCGGCCGGCTGCGCGAGGTGCTCGCCGCGTACGACCTCGTCGTCGCGGTGGGCGCTCCGTTGGTACGCCAATACCCCTACGAGGACGGGGCGTTGGCGCCTCCGGGCACGCGTCTGGCCCTCGTCACGGACGACTTGGCCGAGGCCCGACGCTCCCCCGCCGCGGTCGCCTACCTCGCCCCGCTCTCGGAGTTCACCGCCGCGCTCGCCGCCGAACTCCCGGCGCGTACGGGCCCGTTGCCGCGTACGGCCGCACGCCCCGCGCCGCCCCCGCCGCCCCTCGAAGGGCACCCCCTGCACGCCCGGCACGTGCTCTCGGCACTGGCGGAACGGCTGCCCGCGGAGACGGTGCTCGTCGAGGAGGCGCCTTCCGACCGCCCCGAACTCCACGCCCGCGTACCGGCGCGCGCCCCGTTCGGCTTCCTCAGCGCGGCGATGGGCGGCCTGGGCTTCGCGCTTCCCGCCGCGGTCGGCGTGCGGATGGGGGCGCCGCGGCGTCCCGTCGTCGCCGTCGTCGGGGACGGCTCCTCGCTCTACCAGATCCAGGCACTGTGGACCGCCGCGCACTACGGGGTCGGCGTCCTCGTCGTCGTCCTCGCCAACGGCGGCTACCGGGTGCTCGACCGGCTCGCCGAGCGCGAGGGAGGCGAACCGCCGTGGCCCTCGCTCCACGGCGTGGACGTCGCCGGCCTCGCCCGCTCGCTGGGGTGCGAGGCCCGCCGTGTCGGGGAACACGAGGCGCTGGAGCGCGAGTTGGACGCCTGCGTTCCCGAACTCGCCGGGCGTGCCGGCCCGTTGGTACTGGAGGTCGCCGTCGAGGCGGAGCGGGACTTCCGGCCCTGACGACCGGTCCCCGCCGGCCCCGCTACGCGGGCGTCAGGGGGCGTCCGGCCTCGACGCCCTCCAACTCGACGCGGGCGGCGACCGGTTGCGGCACGCGCGACGGGAGCGGCCGCGCCGCCGTGTGCAGCGGCCGGGCGACGGCGAGGAGCAGGGCGATCTGCGCGCAGAGGAGGAGGCGTTGGACGATGCCGCGCTCGGGGAACCAGGAGAGCACCTCGGCCGCCGCCGAGGCGGGCCAGAGCACCCGCACGTGGGCGACGGCGAAGACCGCGATACCCAGCCAGGTGACGACCGCCCACCCGGTGAGGCGCCGCCCGGTGTGCTCCCACCCGCCCGTTCCGCGCAACCGCCGAGCGAGCAGCGCCCCGGCCACCGCGAGGGCGGCGAAGGCGGTGCCGGCCGCGTACCTGTGGATGAACCCCGTCGCCGTGTGCGGGGTTTCGGGGTCGGTGGGGAAGAGCGCGGTGGCGGTGAAGGCGGCGACGCTCACCGCGAGCGCGGCGTGGAGGAGCGGCGTGCGCGCCGCCGGCAGCAGCCGCGCCAGCGAGGCGTCGAGCGCCCCGACGGCGACCGCCATGGCGAGGACGGCGGCCGTGAAGAAGCCGGCCGTGACCGGGGTGAGCGCATAGCTGCTGAGGACGTCGTGGAGCGGCGAGTACCCGGGGTGCAGATGGAGCGCGCCCATCAGGAGCAGCGCCGCGACCGGCGCGGCGAGCGCGAGACGCGTCGGGCCGTGGGCCGCCCGCGGGTCCGGGCACGGGTGTGCGGAAGGGCGCAGCTCGGCACCGTCGCTCATGGGCTCTCCCCTGGTGGAAGTATCGTGGAGGCTTCCACTCTCGGCCGGCCGGGGTGCCCGCTGCGATGGTGTGACCATGCCTTGTGGAGCTGGTGCCGGCCCCACCCCTAGGGGTGGGGCCGGACGCCGCGCGGTGGTGCGAGTACCACCGCACGTTCCCCGCCGCCCGGCCGTGCGGTGGCCGGGGCGGCGGCTCAGCCTTCGGTGCCCGCCTCCTCGAAGCCGACGGCGTAGAGCCCGCCGGACTCGGTGACGACGTACTGCTCCCCGTCTTCGGAGGTGCCCAACGCCGTGGGGGATTCGGGCAGTTCGCCGATCGTGGCGCTCTCGTACCCCTCGGAGGTCTCGCGGACGGCGAAGGCCGTGGCCGAGCAGTAGTCGGTGGCGAGGTAGACGCCGTCGGCGAGGTCCGCGTACTGCTCGCCGCGGTAGACGTGGCCGCCGATGACGGCGCAGCCGTCCTCGTTGGTGGCGTAGGTGAAGACGGGGTCGACGTACTCCTCGCCGTCGCGGCAGCGCGTCTCGTCGTAGACCTCGGTGCCCTCGTAGCAGGACCAGCCGAGGTTCGCGCCCGCCTGGTCCGCGGCGAGGTGGTCGACCTCCTCCCAGGCGTTCTGCCCGACGTCGCCGATCCACAGCGAGTCGTCCGCTGCGTCGAGGGAGAACTTCCATGGGTTCCGCAGGCCGTACGTCCAGATCTCCGAGCGGGCCTCGGAGTCGTCGACGAAGGGGTTGCCCTCCGGCACGCAGTAGGGCTGCTCGCCGCACTGCTGCGAGGGGTCGATGCGCAGGATCTTGCCGAGGAGCGTGTCGGTGGACTGCGCGTTGTCGTCCGGGTCGCCGGCCATGCCGCCGTCGCCGATGCCCCAGTAGAGCAACCCTGCGCTGTCGAAGGCGAGTTGGCCGCCGTTGTGGTTGGCGGCGAGGTGCTCGTGCTGGAGCAGCACCTCGTGGCTGTCGTCGTCGAGTCCGTGCCTGGCGAGGGTGACGGCGCCGTCCTCGACGGCCGTGTAGGCGACGTAGACCTCGTGGGTCTCGGCGAAGTCGGGGCCCGTGGCGACGCCGAGGAGGCCCCGTTCGCTGCTCTCTGAGGTGACCAAGTCGCTGATGTCCAGGAGGGGTTGCTCGGCGAGTCCGGTGTCGGGGTGGTAGCTGCGGACCGTTCCCTTCTTCTCGGTGACGAGGAGGTCTCCGCTGCCGTCGCCGGCTCCCGTGAGCGCCGTCGGGAAGTCGAGGCCCGAGGCGGCCTCCGTCGCCGTGGCGTTCAGGGAGTCCAACGGTACGTCAGCGGCGGCCGGTTGGGCCTGCGCCGTGAAGCCCGCGGCGACGAGGGCCGCGGCCGCGCCGAGGGTGAGCAGAGACCTGCCGGTGCGATGGTGCCGTGGCATAGCGACTCCAGGGTGGGGGTGCGTTCTCATGACACGTGCACTGCAGAGGTCGCGGTGTGGCGGAAGGGGACCGACGTGAGGGCGGCCACCCGTGCGACACCGGACGTGACGGGGGACGCTAGTCGCTGCTCCCGTGTCGCACCAGGGCGAGAACACGCCGCGCGGCGCCGGGCCGCGGCGCGTTTCGCTTCGTCGGCGAACGGCTCCGAGCACGGCGCGGCACGCAGCCGCGGACTACGCCCGGAGCAGCCCGCGGCCCCCACTGCCACCCGTGCTCCGGCGCTGGCGGAGCACGGGTGCGGCGGCGCTCCCGGTCGCCCTGGCAGAACTCCACCGTTTCCGGACGCAGCGTGCGGAGGGTCCGGTCGGGGGGACGGGGTCCGGGGCCTCCGAGGTGAGGGCGTGCGGCTGGCGGCCCAGCAGCGCCTCGGCGCGGGTTCCGTCGTTGCGCCCGCGGCTGGTCCGCGCACTCCGTTCGGCGCCGGCAGAGGCCACGGGGCCGCGCAGGCGCACGTGTCGGGCGAGTCGGAGCCGGTGACAGGAGAGCGCGGCGAAGGGGCGGCCGTCGACCTTGGGCCTGCGCGCCGAGGTGGCGAACTGCCGACCCTCCTCGTCGGCGTCCGCGAGGATCAACTCCCGGCTCGACGGCCTGTCTTCGGGCCGGCCGTGGCGAGCGTCATGGCGTGCGGCTCCTCGACGCCGGCGTCGACTGCCGCGTGGAGCCACTCGGTGAAGAGTCCCAGCGGCGAGGCCGGCGCCGACGAGGCGTCGAAGGAGAGTTCGCCCTCGGAGACCGGCAATGCGCGGACAACATCGCGCAGTCGGGTCACGGTCTCTGCCTCGTCCCACCGGACACGCAAGACTGCACGCGGCTCAGGTGCGGTGCTCCTCCACGCCGAGGCCGAGCGCCTCCGCCACCTCCTGGGTGTTGCGGTACGTACGCCCGACGGGCAACTGCGCGGCGAACTCCAGCAGCGCGTCGGGGGCGTGGTTGCCGCGGAGCGTGCCGAGGAGCTGCTCGCGGTCGGCCGGGTAGGCGCCCGTGCCGAGAAAGCGGGCGAGGTCGTAGCGGACGGCGACGTCCTCGGGCGTCATGCCGGGAGGCGCACCGCCGGTGCGGATGGCGTTGGGCACCTGGTCGGCGTCCGGCTGGTCCTCGCCCGAGGGCTCCGGCTCGCGCTCCTCCTGCATCCGCGTCGAGCGGTTCGCCTGCATCTCGTTGCGGAGTTCCCGCTTGTACTGGTCGTCGCGGAGCTGGCTGGTCTTGTCCGAGCCCTGCTCGCTCATGGCGTCCTCCCTTTCCGCGCGTGCACCCCGTCCGCACCTCGGGCGGTCACGGGCTGCACGTGTCGAGGCACGTCCCGGCGGGTTGCCCGTCGCAGCCGGTGCAAACGTGGCCGCCGCCTGCGGGCGCCGCTACCCGGTTGGCGCGCTGCGGGTGCGCCGCGTGCGGCGGCTGCCTAGCGTCGTTGCGGAGTCCGGAAGGAGCCTGGGATGGCGCTGCACCACGTGACCTGCGATCGGGACGAAGCATTCGACGACATCTACGGCATGTCCCTCAGCGACCGCGCGCTGCCGAAGTTCCGGATGCCCGAGCACAGCTCCTTCCCCGCCGCCGTCTACTCCCTCGTCCGGGACGAGCTGGCGCTCGACGGGAACTCCGCGCAGAACCTCGCCACCTTCTGCACGACGTGGTCCGAGCCCGAGGTGCACCGCCTCATGGGCGAGTGCATCGACAAGAACATGATCGACAAGGACGAGTACCCGCAGACCGCGGAGATCGAGTCCCGCTGCGTCCACCTCCTCGCCGACCTGTGGCACAGCCCGGCGGGCGAGTCCACGATGGGCTGCTCCACGACGGGCTCCAGCGAGGCGGCGATGCTCGGCGGGCTGGCGCTCAAGTGGCGCTGGCGGCAGCGGCGTCGGGCCGAGGGGAAGCCGGCCGACCGCCCGAACCTCGTCTGCGGCCCCGTGCAGGTGTGCTGGGAGAAGTTCGCGCGCTACTTCGACGTGGAGCTCCGGCAGGTGCCGCTGGAGCCGGACGCCACCGGGCTCCGCGCGCACCAGCTCCGGGGGTACGTCGACGAGAACACCATCGGTGTCGTGGCGATCCTGGGGATCACCTTCACCTGCGACTACGAGCCCGTCGCGGAGATCGCCGACGCGCTCGACGCGATCGAGCGCGACACCGGGCTCGACGTCCCCCTCCACGTCGACGCGGCGAGCGGCGGCTTCGTCGCACCGTTCCGCGACCCCGACCTGGTGTGGGACTTCCGCGTGAAGCGGGTCGCCTCGATCAACGCGTCGGGGCACAAGTACGGCATGGCGCCGCTCGGCGTGGGGTGGGTCGTGTGGCGCAGGGCCGAGCTGCTCCCCGAGGACCTCGTCTTCCGCGTCGACTACCTCGGCGGCGACATGCCGACCTTCGCGCTCAACTTCTCCCGGCCGGGCGGAGAAATCGTCGCGCAGTACTACACCTTGCTGCGGCTCGGCCGGGAGGGCTACCGGAAGGTGCTCACCCAGTGCGCCGACAGCGCGCGGGCGCTCGCCGAACAGGTCCGCACCATGGGCCCGTTCACCCTCCTCCACGACGGCTCCACCGCCCTGCCCGCGGTCACCTGGCGCCTCAGCGAACCCGACTCGGCCGGCTTCACCCTCTACGACGTCTCCGAGCAACTGCGGCTGCGCGGCTGGCAGGTCCCGGCGTACCCGCTGCCCGCGCACCGGGACGGCACCGTGGTGCAGCGGGTGCTCGTCCGCCACGGGACGGCGCACGACACCGTGCTGCTGCTCGCGCGGGACCTCCGGCAGGCCGTCGAGCGGCTCCGGAGCGGCCGCACCGACGCGCTCGCGCAGCCGAGCTTCCACCACTGACCGCCGCCCGCGCCGACCGCGTACGAAGCGCCGGCCGCGGATCGAGAGGCCGCTCCATGACCACGGAAACCGTGACGCCGCATCCGCCGGAACGCGTCGACAGGCCGCTGCTCACCCAGTCGTGGCTCGACCTCACCTTCGTCCACTGGCAGGTCGGCCCCGGGGACGTCGCGCCGCTCCTGCCGGCCGGGATCGTCCCCGACACCTTCGACGGCAGCGCGCACGTCGGGCTCGTCGCGTTCCGCATGCACGGTACGGGGCCGCTGCGGCTGCCGGGGGTGCCGTACCTCGGAAGCTTCGCCGAGACCAACGTGCGGCTGTACTCCGTCGATGCGCAGGGCCGCCGCGGGGTGGTCTTCCGCTCCCTCGACGCCGCCCGCCTGGTCCCCGCTGCGCTGGGCCGGCTCTCCTTCGGGCTGCCGTACTCCTGGTCCCGGATGGCGGTCGAGAGGGAGCGCGACAGGGTCGCCTACACCTTGGCGCGCCGGGCGCCCCGGCGCGGCGTGCGGAGCAGGATCGAGGTGCGGATCGGCGAACCGCTGGACGAGCCGGGCGAGTTGGAGCACTTCCTGACGGCGCGCTGGGCGTTGCACAGCAGGGTGTTCGGGCGTACGGCACGCCTGCCGACCACGCACCCGCGCTGGCGGCTGCACCGTGCGGAGCTGTCGCGGTGCGAGGGCGACCTGCTCAGGGCGGCCGGGCTGCCCGAGCCGGCGGGCGAGCCCGTGAGCGTCCTCCACTCCCCGGGGGTTCGCGTCCGCTTCGGCCGCCCCAGGCGGGTCTGAGCCGCCGGAGCGTGCCGCGTACATCGTTGGACAGTGCGCATCGACGTCACCCGGTCGGCTAGTCGGCCGCGGCCCCGCGGGTGCTCTCCCGCTCCACGAGGGTGAAGCCGGGCTGGAGCAGCCGCGAGCCACCGGGGCCTGCGGCGCCGCTCGCGGGCACGTCGGCCTGCGCGATCCGGTCGACGAGCGAGCCGACCGCCAACCTGGCTATCGCCTGCTTGTCCGGCGCGACGGTGGTCAACGTGACCGCGCCGTAGCGCCCTTCGGTCAGGCCGTCGAAGCCGACGACCGCGACGTCCTCCGGCACCCGCAGCCCCCGCTCGGCCATCACCCGCATCGCCCCGATGGCGACGAGGTCGTTGTAGGCGAAGACGGCGTCCGGCGTCCGCCCCGCGTCGAGGAGCGCCGCCATCGCCGCGGCTCCGTCCGCCCTGTCCCAGCCCTCGACGGCGCCGATCAACGCGTCGTCGGCCGGCACTCCCGAATCCGCCAACTCCGCACGCCAGCCGAGGAGTCGAAGGTGCGCGGGCCGGCTCGGGCGGTCGTCGCGGGCGCCGAGGAAGGCGATGCGCCGGCGGCCGAGGTCGAGGAGGTGGCGTACGGCGGCGCGGGCCGCTGCGATGTTGTCGATGGCGACGTGGTCGTAGGGGAGGTCGTAGCGGCGTTCGCCGATGAGCACCAGGGGTGCTTTTTCCGTACGCTGGGCGAGGTCCTCGGGCTCCAGTTCCAGCGGGTTGAGGATGAGGCCGTCGATCACCCTGGCGCGGAAGCCGCGGGTGACGAGGAGTTCGCGCTCCCTGCAGCCCTGGGTGTGGTCGAGGAGGACGGTGTAGTCGTGCTCCGCCGCCGCGTCGATCACGGCGCCGGCGAGCTCGGCGAAGTACGGGTTGCCGAGCTCCGGTACCGCGAGGGCGAGGATGCCGGTGCGGCCCTTGCGCAGGTGGCGGGCGGTGACGTTGGGGCGGTAGCCGAGGTCGTCGATGGCCTGCTGGACCCTTTCGCGGGTGGCGGGCGTGACGTGGAGACGGTTGTTGACCACGTTGGAAACCGTCTTGATCGACACACCGGCGCGCGCCGCGACGTCCTTGAGACCCACGCTCACCCGGACCCCTCCCCCTGTTGTCATGGACCTGGACACGGCACGGGAGGCGTGCTGAGATGCCAACTGCCCCTGTTTTTCTCACGTTATACGAGACGGACCGCACCCGGGGCAGCACTGCGACCGCCCGACTCCCCCCCTCCCCTCGGAGGTACCGTGAGACGCGCACGTACCTGGACGGCGGCTGTCACCACCGTCCTCGCACTCCTCGCCCTCGCGCTCGGCACAGGCCCCGCATCCTCCGCCGCCGAGCAGCGTCCGAAGGATTCGCCTCCCGCCGCCCACGGTCTGAAGGCCGAGTACTGGACCCAATCGGAGCCCGACGCCTTCGACTTCGGCGAACTCCGCACCACCGCCTTCGACCCTTCCCTGGACTTCGCCGACCTCGTCCCGCGCCTCACCGAGCGCGCCGGGCGCTCCGACCACACGAGCGTCCGCTGGACCGGCACCCTCGCCCCGGAGAAGACCGGCGCCCACACTTTCCACCTCACGGGCGACAACGGCTTCCGGCTGTGGATCGACGACGAGTTGGCGATCGACCACTGGGTGCCCGACTGGGACGAGGAACAGACCTCCGAACCGGTCGAGTTGCGCGCCGGCCAGGAGCACGAACTCAAGGTCGAGTACTTCAACCAGGTGGGCGGCGCCAACCTCCACCTCGACTGGACGCAGCCGGGCGAAGAGCAGACCGCCGTGCCCCAGTCCGCGCTCACCGTGCCCGAGGGCTTCGCCTACGACGGACCCACCGAGGTGCAGGTCCAAGAGTCGGGAAAGATACTGGAGTTGGGGTTCCCGCAGGGCGTCGAGGCGCCGGGCCCCGAGTTCGCCGAGCACTTCTCGGCCGAGATCGGCGGCACCGACTGGCCGCTGGGCGAAGCGAGTTCGGACCCGGAGGAACCGACGAAACTCCTCGTCGCGCTCGACGAGCCCGTGGTGGGCCAGGGCGGCACGGCCGACGTGAAGTACGACGGCGAGGGCGGCCTCACCGGAGCCGACGGCGAACCCGTCTCCGCGTTCTGGACCTCGGGCGCCAACAACTCGACCCACCAACTGCGGACCGACTGGGCCGACGAGGTCGGCCCGGACAACGCGCTCCCCGAGTACCCGCGCCCGCAGCTCAAGCGCGACGAGTGGCGCAACCTCAACGGCACCTGGCAGTTCGCCGGCGCCGAGGCGGGCGAGGAGCCGCCGGTCGGTCCGGAGAACGAACTCGACGAGGAGATCCTCGTCCCCTACCCCGTCGAGTCGCAGCTCTCCGGTGTCGAGCGCCACGAGGAACGCATGTGGTACAAGCGCTCGTTCGAGGTCCCGGAGGGCTGGGAGGTCGGCTCGGGCAAGCGGCTCCGCCTCAACTTCGACGCCGTCGACTGGCAGGCGGTCGTCTACGTCAACGGCGAACGCGTCGCCCGGCACAAGGGCGGCTACGACAGGTTCACCGCCGACGTCACGGACGCGCTCCGCGAGGGCGGCACGCAGGAACTCGTCGTCGGCGTCTACGACCCGGCCGACAAGGACGGCGGCGAGAACCCGCCGGCCGGCAAGCAGCGCGTCTCGCCCGAGGGCATCTGGTACACGCCGTCCTCCGGGATCTGGCAGACGGTCTGGATGGAGCCCGTCGCCGAGGAGCACACCACCGACGTGAAGACCACGCCCGACGTCGACGAGGAGCAGGTCACCGTCGCGGCACGCGGCGTCGGCGACGGCGTCCCCGTGACCGCGGTCGCCTACGAAGGCGACGAGGAGGTCGGCCGCGCCACCGGCTCGGGCAGCGACCCGTTCGCGGTGCCCGTACCCGAGCCCCGCCTCTGGTCCCCCGACGACCCGCACCTGTACACGCTCCGCGTCACCGTCGGCGAGGGGGAGGGCGCCGACCGGGTGGAGAGCTACTTCGGGATGCGCACGATCGAGGTGAAGGAGGTCGACGGGGAGCAGCGCATGGTGCTCAACGACGCGCCCGTCTTCTCGATGGCCACGCTCGACCAGGGCTACTGGCCCGACGGCCTCCACACCCCGCCGACCGACGAGGCTCTCGCCTACGACCTCGAGGCCCACAAGGACATGGGCTTCAACTCGGTGCGCAAGCACATCAAGGTGGAGCCAGACCGCTGGTTCTACCACGCCGACCGGCTGGGACTGCTCGTCTGGCAGGACATGCCGTCGATGCCGCACGAGCCCGACGACGCGGCCCGCGCGCAGTTCGAGGAGGAGCTGAAGGCGATGATCGCGCAGCACGACAGCCACCCCTCGATCGTGATGTGGGTGACGTTCAACGAGGGTTGGGGCCAGTACGACCAGGCCCGTATCGCCGACCTCGCCAAGGAGCTGGACCCCACTCGCCTCGTCAACAACATGAGCGGGCACAACTGCTGCGGCGCCGTCGACGGTGGCAACGGCGACATCTCCGACGCGCACGGCTACCCGGAGGCCGAACTCCCGGACGCGGACGGCCGACGCGCCCTCGTCAGCGGCGAGTACGGAGGGCTCGGCCTCGCGGTGCCGGGGCACAGTTGGCCCGTGCGGCACACCTACGTGGGTGTCGAGAAGGAGAAGTACACCGACGAGTACCTCGCCCGGCTGCGCGAGGTCGAGCAACTCGCCGCGTGCCGCGGCAGCAGCGGTGCCGTCTACACGCAGATCACCGACCTGGAAGGGGAGTTGAACGGCATCCTCACCTACGACCGGAAGGTGAACAAGGCCGACACCGACCGTCTCAGGGAGGCGCACGAAGCGCTCATCGACGGCGTGCACAACGGAACGCTCCGGTGCGACGAATGACGACGACGCGGCGCTGACCCGCCGATACCCGCCCCGGCCGCACCGGAACAGCGGCCGGGGCGCGCACGTCGCCGCGTGCGACGTAGCCTCGCACCATGGACACCTGGGACCCCGAGGCGCCGGGCATCCTGCGCCTCCCCTCCGGCCGGCTCCTCCGCGGCAGGGGGCTGAGACACTCCGAACCCGAGGGCGCACGCCCCGACTTCGGGCTGTACCTCCTCGGCAGCCCGCCGCCCGCCTTCGCCTGGGAGGCGCGCTGGCTCCGCTGGCCGGACTTCCGGCTGCCGTCCGACCGCGCCGAGGCGGAGGACGCGTTCCGTGACGCGTGGGAGCGTTGCGCCGGCGGACGCGTCGAGGTCGCCTGCGGCGGCGGCCGAGGCCGGACGGGCACGGCCCTCGCCTGCCTCGCCGTTCTCGACGGCATTCCGCCCGAGGAGGCCGTCGGCCACGTCCGCCGCCACTACCACCGCCGAGCGGTCGAGACGCCGTGGCAGCACCGGTACGTCCGCCGCTTCCCCGCACGCGCCGGCTGAGGACACGGCGACCCGCCGGCCGTCCGCGCCCGGCGCCGGTCGACCGCGCCACCCCGCACAATGGCGGGCATGACCGAGACCCGCGCCCCCTTCGGAAGGTGGGAGCCGGCCCAACCCACCGACGTGGCCGAACTCTTCGGCGACCTCGACGCCCCGTGGTGGATCGCGGGCGGATTCGCGATCGAACTCGCGCTGGGTCGGCGGGTGCGCAGCCACGTGGACATCGACGTCCTGCTCCTCAGACGCGACCACCTGCGAGCCCAGCACGCCCTCACCGGCTGGGAGTGGTGGGCCGCGGACCCGCCCGGCAGCCTGCGCCCCTGGCTCACGGGCGAACCGCTGCCCCCCGGAGTGCACGACGTGTGGTGCCGGCCCGGCCCCTACACCCCCTGGCGCATCCAGCTGATGGTCGACGAGTCGGACGGCGAGGAGTGGTACTCCCGCCGCGACGCCACCGTACGCAGGTCACTCACCGAGCTCGGCGCGCTCTCCCCCGAGGGGATCCCCTACCTCGCGCCCGAAGTCCAGCTCTACTACAAGGCGAAGGACGCACGCCCGAAGGACGAGGAGGACCTCGCCGCCGTCCTGCCCGCGCTCACCGACCGCCGGCGCCTCTGGCTCGTCGACGCCCTGACACGCACCCACGGCGCGCACCCGTGGATCTGCCGGCTCCAGGTGCCGCCGCGGTTGTGAGGTCCGCCGCGGGCGAGGCCGTCCCCGCCTTCGGCCTCCACCTCCGGCGCCACCGGCATCGGCGAGACGCATTCCCCGCGCAACGCAGGGAACCCGGCCCGCAGGCCGCGCGTCGACCCGGGGAACGGCTGCGGGGACGCGGGCCGGATTGCGAGGCTGGCCATGGCACGCAACCGAGAAGCGGCCACCGTACGGACGCTCCTGGAGCGGCACGGCACGACGTACGCGGAGGAAGCGGACATCACCCTCCGCGACACACCTTCCCCCCTCTACCGCCTCCTCGTCCTCTCCACGCTGCTCAGCGCCCCGATCACCTCCGGGGTCGCCATCGCGGCCGCCGCGGCGATCAGCCACGCGGGGATGACCGGTCCCCGCCGCATGTGCGACGCCACGTGGCAGCAGCGGGTCGACGCTCTCGTCGAGGGCCACTACCGCCGCTACGACGAGTCGACCGCCACCACCCTCGGCAACGCGGCCCGCTTGCTCCTCGACGAGTACCACGGCGACCTGCGCCGCCTCCGCCACCGGGCCGACGGCAACACCTCCGAAGCACGGGCACTCCTCACCGACTTCCCCGGCATCGGCCCCGTCGGCGCCGACATCTTCCTCCGCGAAGTCCAGGGCGTCTGGCCCGAGTTCTCCCCCTACCTCGACCGCAAGACCCTCGACGGCGCGGCACGCCTGGACCTCCCCCGCTCCCCCTCCCACCTCGCGGACCTGGCAGGCGGCGACCCCGAGACCACCGTCCGCCTCGCCGCCGCCCTCGTCCGCTCGGCGCTCAGCAAGGAGATCGCGGAGGACGTGCGGACCGCGGCGTGACTGTGCAAGGTCTCTGCAGGCCGACTGCAACGCCTCTGCCGGGCCCGTCGGGCAAGACCTGAGAAGACAGACAACCGAGCTTCTCAGGGGGACACATGTCTGCACCAGGCAGGCATTTCACACCAGCCTCGGTCCAACGTGGACAGTTACTCACCGTACCGGTGTGCAAGCACGTTCTCGTCGTCGCGTCCACGATGACGTATGCCAAGCGGATGCGCGAGATCTCCCCTCTCCTTCGCGGGGACCTCCGAGTCCAGGTCTCGTTCACCGTTCCGCCCCACCCGTTCGGGGAAGGCACCAAGAGGTACCTGCGGCGCCTCGGGCTCCCGCTGCTGCCGTGGCACGAGGCGGTCCAGGCACCTTTCGACCTCGCGGTCGCGGCGGGCACCCGAGGCACCGAGCAGATCAAGGCACCGCTGCTCCGGCTCGCGCACGGCGCCGGGCACAGCAAACCGCTGCGTACCGGGGTGGAGGTGCCGGGCGCCGAGGCGCCGGGGCGCAGGCCGCCGGGGATGCTCAGCCGGAGCCGCCTCATGCGCGGCGGCCGGTTGCTCCCGGCGTCCGTCGCGCTCTCACACCAGCGAGACTTGGAGGAACTCCGACGGAGTTGCCCGGAGGCGGTTCCCGTCGCCGAGGTGGTGGGGGACCCCAGCATCGACCGCCTCACGGCGCACTCGGCCGGTCGAAGCAGGTTCCGCCGGGCGCTCGGGGTCTCCGACGACGAGAGCCTCCTGCTCTTCAGCTCGACCTGGGGACGCACGTCCTTCTTCGGCGGTCTCCACGCCCTCCTTCCGCAACTGCTGAAGCAGCTCGCGACGGAAGGACACCGGGTCGCCGTGCTGCTGCATCCCAACGTCTGGGCTGCGCACGGAAGTTGGCACGTCCGCTCCTGGCTGGAGGAGTGCGTACGGCACGGCGTCGCGCTCCTGCCGCCCGAGACGGACTGGGAGGCGCTCCTCCTCGCCTCTGACCTGCTCGTCGGCGACCACGGGTCGTTGACCGCGTACGCCGCGTCCGCCGACGTCCCCGTCCTGCTGACGCACGTACCACACCGCGAGATCGTGGGCGGGTCACCGGCCGCGCTGCTGGCGAGCGGTGCCCCGAGCCTTACTCCGCTGCGGCCGCTTCGCGAGCAGGTGAGGTACACGGTCGAGAACTTCCGGCCCGGGCAGTACCGCCTGGTCGCCGAGGCGCTGACGTCGGTACCCGGTGGCTTCCATCAGCGCATGCGCGCACTGATCTACCGGATGCTGGGCCTCGGAGAACCGGCCTGTCCGCCTCCGGTACCTCCGCTGCCGGACCCGCCGGCGCTGGAGAGCGTCGCATGGCAGGGTGGATGGTCATGACGGGCGCCGGGCTCACGACGGCAAGGCGTGCGGGCCTCGTCCGGGTGTCCTGGACCGACGTCGCCGGTGGGAGCGCCACGTTCCGGACCACGCTCGTCGCACAGCCCTTCGGGGCAAGGTCGGCGGAAGTCCGCGCACCTGCCGTCGACACGATACGGCGGGGCAGTGAAGTGCACCTGCACGCGGTCGAGGGAGAGCCCGAACTCGCCTGCTGCGCAGACGTGTTGAGCGCCATCTTGAGCCCCTCCCACGCCCGTCTCGGCGCTCGCGCGGAACTGTGGCTGCGGCGATACCCGGGCTGCCTCGTCGCCGCCGCCGGCAACGCCGAAGGGCGGACGGCTGTGCGCGTGCGCGGAGGCGGTGGACTGGAGGCCGTGGGCCCGCCGCACGCAGCCGTCCTGGGCTCTTTTGTCCATGCCTGGCTCGTGGCGGGGGCCTCCCTCGGCCTGCTGCATCGAGTCGGCGTCGATGTCCGCTTCCCCTGGGGCAGTTCCTCGCAGGGGGCAGCAAGGGACGAGGCGCACGGGCGCTCCTTTCACAGGTGGCGCATCTGCTCCTCGATGCGTCCGACGTCCGCGGGACTGAGCGGCTCGTAGAGCGTCCGTGCCCGGGCGTAGCGGCGGCGTGCCTCGGTGCGCTCGCCGCCGCTACGTGCGCCGTCTGCCAGGAACTCCCAGGCGCGGGCGTACCAGTGGGCTGCGCCGGCGGCGTCGAACTCCGCCGCCGCATGCCGGAGTTGCTCGTCCCCCGCCTTGTGGCGACCGGCCTCGTGCAGGGCACGGCCCAGGAACGCCTGCGCCCGTGCCGCGTCGTACGCGTCGGCCTCCTCCAGCAGCTCTGAGCGTGCCCGGCGGAGGTGGTCCACGGCGCTCTCCGGGTCGCCTGCTCCGAGGGCGGTCTTCCCCAGGCACACCCGGGAGAGAGCCACCCCGCGTCGGTATCCGATGTCCTGCCGCAACGCCAGTGCCCGAGTGAAGTGGTCTTGTGCCGCGGGAAGTTCGCCCAGGGCGAGGTGCGCGTTGCCCAAACCGTTGAGCGCCTGCGACTGCTGTCGGACATCGCCGTCGCGCACCGCCTGGCGCAGCGCCGCCCCGAACCACTCGCCCGCCTCGCGATGGCGGCCCGCATTGCGCAGGCCCGCCGCCCCCGACGTCAGCATGCGCGACTCGCCCAAGGTGGCCCCAACCCTCCGAGCCGCGGCCCAGCCCAGTTCGTGTGCCTCGACCCACCACTCGGTCGGACGCAGCCGCAGGAAGAGCGGCCACATGGCGTCCACCAGCTGCCAGCACGCCCGGTCCCACCCTTCGGTGGCGCAGTACCGCACGGCCGCTTCCAACTCGTACCGGTGGCCTGCGAGCCATTCGAGGGCTTCCGCCTGCCCGGCGAACACGATGGCCGGCGGCGCGGGTTGGCAGTAGGTGCGGCTGATTCTGCAATGGCTCGGGGTGAGCACCGCTTCTGCCGCCGTCGCGTTCACCAGGCACCAGTCGACGTAACGTCCTACCGTCTCCGCCTCGGACTCGGGGCTTTCCTCCGCCTCACCGCGCTGGCGTGCGTGCGCCTGCACCAGATCGTGGAACCGGTGCCCTTCCGGTCCGTCGTCCTCCAACAGGTTGCTCTCCTCCAGTGTCCGCACCGCGCGTTCGGTGCGCTCGACGCCCAGGACGGCGTCGAGCAACGTGCGGTCGTAAGACGTCGCGGGGAGCAGGCCGAGTTGCCGGTAGGCACGGGCGACATCGTCCGGCAGTGCCCGGTAACTCTCCTCCAATGCAGCACCGACCGTCGGCTCGCCGTCCACCCGCAGGGTGTGCAACGGCCCTTTACCTGCGGCGAGCGCGGTGGCGAGCGCTCCAACGGGGCGGCGCGGGCGCACGGCGAGTTGGGCCGACGCAAGGCAAAGCGCCAGAGGCAGACGCGCGCAGAGGCGTACGACCTGCCGCGCTCCCTCGGGGTCCTCGCCGATGCGCGAGCCCGCGCCGGAAGCGAGCAGCGCCAGCGAGGCCGTGTCGTCGAGGGGACCGAGTCGGTGCAGTCGAGCGCCGTCCACCAACAGTCCGCTCAGGTTGTTCCTGCTCGTCGCGACGAGCAGGCTTCCGGCGCCGGTGGGGAGCAGCGGGCGTACCTGCGCGGCGCTCAACGCGTCGTCCGCCAGTACGGCAAGGCGCAGCCGTTGCGTGGACGACCGCCACAGCAGCGCGCGTTCGTCGTCGTGGGCAGGCGGGTCGGTCACGCCCATCGAGCGCAGCAAGTGGTCGAGGACGCTGCCGGGGCTGCGCGGTCCGGTGCCGCTCGCGTGTCCTTTGAGGTCGGCGTGGAGCAGGCCATCGGGGAACTCGGCCCGGTGCTCCTGGAGCCAACGGACGGTGAGTGCCGTCTTTCCCACTCCGGCGAGCCCGGTGACCACGATCGTCTGCGCCTGCTGCCTTCCCTCCTCGCGAAAGGCGTCGAGTGTCAGCTCGTCCTGCGCCCGGTCGACGAAGTGACCCCGTGGGGCCGGGAGTTGGTTCGGCGAGTCGGTCCGATCCGTGCCACCTGCCAAGTGGAAGTGCACACCGCCGGAGATATCGCCGGCGGCCTGTACGACCGGTCCTGCGATGCGGTCGGCGCCCGAGACGGTATTGACGGCGTCCGTTGGGGCTGCGTCAACGCGTCGATCGTCGCTCTCCACACCGCCGAGCCACCTTTCCACCAGGCGCCGGATGCCGTCGTCCGCCGCTGCCAGACGCGCCAACTCCGCTGCTGCCCTTGCCCCTTCTTCACGTGTCGACGCCCGGAGGTACCAAGGTGCACACAAAGGGTCGTCATCGACCACGGAGCCGGTGCTCGCGGCGCGCTCCCGAAGCCGCCGCTCCAGCTCCGCCCACGCTCCGGGGTCGATCGACGCGTGGAAGAGGGCTTTGCGCAACCGGCTCTCGAGGCCACTCTTGTCCCGCACGCTTCAGCTCACGCCCCCTCGGCCGGCCGGACGAGTGTCGGCTGGCGTACCCGGAACATCACAGGCCGAGTACCCGCTAAGCCTCATCCTCTACCCAGTCGGTCAATTCTCGACCACAATCGTTCATCCACATAAGAATTGCATGCTCGTCAGGTCACTGGGCGGAGAACAGTGACCTGACCGTCGAGAGCCCCGGAGGGGCTCCGCTTGCTGCACATCCCGAACCGGCGGGAGGTCGCTGGTGGAGCTATGGATACAGCTACTGGGCACGGTCGAACTGAGCGCGGACGGCCGTACCGCCGAACTCGGTTCCACCAAGGAGCGGTTGGTCCTCGCCTCCCTGGCATGGTCGGCCGGACGCGCGGTGAGCGACGACAGACTCGTCGATCGCCTGTGGGGAGAGGGCGAACTCCCCCAGGACCCGCGGAAGGACCTCCAGGTGTATGCCTCCCGCATTCGGTCCAGGATGAAGGAACTCGGGATAGCGGACGCGCACGAGTGGCTCGTCCGCAAAAACGGCAACTACATCTTCCGCGTCGACCCCGAAGCCGTGGATGTGAAGCGCTACCTCGGTCTGCTCGACCGCGCACGCGGTCTCGTCGAGGCGGGCAGCACAGCCGAGGGCCTGTCCCTTTTCGACACCGCGACCTCCCTGTGGACGGGTGATCCCCTCTCCGGGCTGGCGGGCGCCTGGCCGGAAGAGATCCGCAAGGAGGTCGGCGAACACAGGCTCGCCGCCGTGCTGTTGCGCACGCGGACGGCCCTACGCCAGCGGCGCTACGCGGAAGCCGTCACCGCCCTCCGGCCCATGGTGGAACAGCCGCCGGAAAACGAGGAGTTGACGTGCCAGTACGCGCTGGCGCTGCACGGTGCGGGCCGCACAGAGGAGGCCAGCCACCTGCTGCAACGCACCACCAAGCGACTGCACGCCGTCGCAGGCCGCTCCCCTGGCGCGGAGCTGCGTCGCGTGCACGAGGGAATCCTCAACGGCACACCCGCCGGCCTTCTTCTCAACTTTCCTGTTTCGGAGAGGAGTTCGCCGCGCGCTCCGGGCCCCGACAACCTGCCACCCGACGCCCTCTGGACGGGACGCGAGGAGGAGGTGCTGCGACTCACCTCGGCGCACGCGCACTCCGGCGGACCGAGCGGCGTGGCGACGATCACGGGCATGCCCGGGTCGGGGAAGACCGCACTCGCCGTGCACGTCGCACACCTGTTGCGGGAGAGTTTCCCGGAAGGAAGGCTCTTCGTCGACCTGCGCGGCAACTCTTCCGAACGCGCCCCGATGACGCCCGTCGAGAGCCTGACCGAGCTGCTCCACCTCCTGGGCGTCGGCCCCGCCGTGCTCCCCACGGAACTCGAGGCCCTCGTAGCGCTATGGCGGACGACTGTGCAGGACAGAAGGTTCGTGGCCGTGCTCGACGATGCCGCAGGCACCGAGCAGCTGCGTCCGCTCCTTCCCGGGTCGTCCTCCCCCGCCCTCGTGTTGATCACCAGCAGGTGCCGGCTCACGGGGCTTTCCGGGGTGCGCGCCCTCGCCCTCGACGAGCTCTCCGAGGACGACGCCGTCGCCCTGCTGACGAAGTTCCTCGGTGACCGCGTCCCCGAACGGCGCGAGGCGGTGGAGCTGGCGCGCACCTGCGGGAGGCTCCCACTGGCTCTCGACATCGCTGCCAACCGTCTCCTCGCCAGACCGTCGTGGACGCCCTCCGACCTCCTTCGCCTCCTGCACCGGAGCGACTCGCGCCTGCCCGAACTGCACGACGCCGAACGCGAGTTGTCCACCGTCTTCGCGGTCAGCTACCGGTCCCTCACCGCTACGCAGCAGCTGGCCTTCCGGCGCCTCGCCCTCCACCCGGGTTCGGAGTTCGACGACGAGGCCGCCGCCGCCCTCACGGGCCTTTCCATACGCGCCACCGAGCGGGTGCTCGAAGAGTTGCTCACCTCGCACCTGCTCACGGAGCCCTCCCCACACCGTTATCGCTTTCACGACCTGCTGCGCGAGTACGCCAGGGCCCTCGGCGCCGAGAAGGACGAAGAGAACAGCGCGGCCCTGCACCGCCTCGTGGTGCACTACACGGCTCACGCCGACGCAGCGGACCGTCGGAGCTTCCCACACCGTGCACGATTCACGGCGGAGAAATCCGCCCCACCGACGGCGGAGGGAGCATGCGAGGACTGGCTCCGCCTCGAAAGGCCGAATCTGTCGGCGGTCCTCGAGCACCTGTGGAACACGGACCAGCACCACGAGTTCGCCGTTCTCACGCACACGCTGGCGGATTCCCTCCACAGCAGCGAGGACCTGATCTGGGCGGGCGCGACGCTGTCCCGGGCAGTGAGCCACTGGCGCAGAACCGGCGACGACGCACTCCGAGCTTTCGCCCTGCTGGACCTCGCCGCCTTCGAGAACGAGACATCCCACTACGAGGAGGCCGCCAACGCGGCGCGAGAGGCACTCCGCCTCGCCCGTCAGCACCCGCAGACCACGCGCGGCGTGGAGGTCGAAGCACTGCACCAACTCTCCATCACCTTCTGGCACACCGCCGAGTACCAGTCGGCTGCCGAGAATCAACAGGCTGTTCTGCGCGTCCGTATGCGCGAGGACGATCCACTCCAACAGGCCCGCAGCCTCAACATGTTGGGCATGCTGAGCCTGGCCCTCGGCCGCCCAGGAGAGGCACGGACCTACTTCCTGGCAGCTCTCGCCCGTTTCAGGGGCGTACATGACAATCGCGGAGAATTCGCCGCACTCAACAACCTCTCGGAGGTGGAGCGGAAGTCGGGGAACTTCGCGCAGGCCGAAGAGCACTACCGCGAGGCGATGGAGCGACCCGCCGCCGTACAAAACCCCGGCAAGTCCGCGGTGTTGAAGACGAACCTCGGTAACCTGTGCCTGGAGTCCGGGCGGTTGGAGGAGGCCGACGAGCTCTACCGCGCCGCGTTGCCCGTCCTACGGCGCGTGGGCGACCGCCGGACGGAGATCATCGCGCAGCTCGGCATCGGCAGGTCCCTCCTGCTCACGGACCGCCCTCAAGAGGCGGTCGACCACTTCGAGGCGGTCCGGGCTCTCGCACACCGGCTCCACGTGCGGAACGAAGAGGCCGAGGCACTCCACCGCCTGGGCACCGCCGAGTCGGCCGCCGGCCTCGGAGCGCGCGCACGCAGCCACCTCGAGGAGGCGCGCGACCTCGCGTTCGAGATCGGGTCGAGCACCCAGGTCGCCGAGATCGAGGCGGACATGGCGCGAGTGGCCGATTCGCTGGGGTCCAGCGGGGTCTGACGCGGCGACTGCTCGGACCTTACGGTACCGAAGGCCGAGCTCTCGCTGTCAACTCTTGGGCGTGTGACCGAAGTTGTTGATCTAACTCCGTGCGCCGCACGGGCGGCTGTGATTTGCTGCTTCCGCGCGACGAGCACGGTGGTTGCACCTGCACCGCCCTTCGTTGCCCCTGCATGACTTGAACCTGCAAGAGAAAGTGGGCAAAGGTGGTACATCTCCCGGACCCGGCATCCTCGGCGGACATCCTGATACCGTTGGTTTGCATCCCTTACTGAGGGTAAGGGTCTCGACGGTGCGATCCCGGGTGGCCGTTACCTCGGGGTCGCACCTTCACTACGTGAAGCCACTTGTGGAGCATACCGGGAGAGCCGACCGCTCGGTCACGGCGTGACGGTCCCGGCCCACAGTCACGTTCCCGCCAGTCCTCAGTGGATCAGGCGCGTCCGTCATGCGTGCGTCAGGTTGACGCGTGCGTCGCCGCGTGCCGGGGTCGGTGTCGGCGTGGAGCGGACGCGTGCGGGAACGGCGGCGCACCGGTGGTCCGCGCCGGTCACTCGGCAGAGTACGGGCCCAACGCAACTACGGAGAAGTTCCGTTCACGCCTGTTGCTGTTGTGCCGACGAAACACCGGGTCAGTTCGAGGCGCGGGGCATGAGAGGCGCCGGGGGCGTCCATAGCCGACGGCGGTGGAAGGGCACTCCCTCTCACTCCGCGTGGCCCGAGTGCATCCGACCCGAACGGCAGCGACTTGGCGAAAGGTGGGCGGGGTCTCGCTCACCCGCAAGCCGCCCGGCACAGGAAAGTCCTCAGCGAGCGACGCTCCTCAGCCGCCCAACTCCCCACTCCCCTCGCCCCGTTGCGGAAGCCCGTCCGGGTTCCGCTCGTCGAGCCCGTCGAGCACCACCCGCAGCGGGCGCCGCCAGGCGTCCGGCCCCAGCCGGGTGAGCGTGCCGAGGGAGAGCAGGAGGTGCGAGACGTCGTCGACGTCGGCGTCGGGACGGAGCCGCCCCGACGCCTTGGCCCGCTCGACGAGTTCGGCCACGACGGGGCGCAGCAGGTTCCGGCAGTGGGCGGCGGGCGGGCCGTCTTCGAGGCCCGGTGCCGTGCCCGCGTCGACGGGGCTCCCGGGCGACGGGGCCGCGTAACCGTCGAGGAGGCCGCGGTGACGGTGCTGGCGGGCCAGGGCGTCGTCGAGGAACCGGGCGAGGTCGGCCCACGGATCGTCGGTGAAGGCCGCACGTGCCTCCGCCGCCCACTCGGCGAACGCCGATTCCAGGGCGGTGTCGAGGAGTTGCTCCTTGGTGGGGAAGTGGCGGTAGAGGGTGCCCATGCCGACGCCCGCGGCCCGGGCTATCTCCCGCACGTCGACGCCGGTGCCGTGGGCGGCGAGGAGTTCGGCGGCTGCGGTGAGGAGTCGCCGGCGGTTGCGCGCCGCGTCGCTGCGGTGCGGGGGCGCCGGGCGCCGGGAGCCGCCGTGCGCTTCGGTGTTCTTCGAGGGTGCGGGCACCCGTCCACGCTACCGAACGGGCGTGCGTGCTAGCGTCGCCCACCGGAGCAGGTGCTCCGCTTCGAACGGGAGGCAGAGGGCAGTGGAGCTTTCGATCGTCGACACCTCGCAGGTGACCGAGGGCGGGACGGCGGTGGATGCGCTCCGTGCCACCGGCGAACTCGCCGTCCTCGCCGACCGGTTGGGGTACGCGCGGTACTGGCTGGCCGAGCACCACGGGGCCGGGCGGCTCAACGCGAGCAGCAGCCCCGAGGTCATGATCGCGCGCGTCGCCTCGCTCACCACCGGCATCCGCGTCGGCTCCGGCACCGTCCTCCTCAACCATCACAGCGCCTTCCGCATCGCAGAGACGTTCCGCCTGCTGCACAGCATGTTCCCCGGCCGCATCGACCTCGGCATCGGACGCGCCAACGGCATGCCCGCGGTCGATCTCGCCCTCCAGCGCGAACGCTCCGAACTGGCCAGGTACGAGGACTACGGCAGCCAGATCGTCGAGGTGCTCACCTGGTTCGACGGCTCCTGGCCCGACCGCCACCCCTTCGCCGACGTACCGGTGATGCCGGGGGTCCAGGGCAACCCGGAGCCGTGGGTGCTCGGCTCCACCCCGTCGAGCGCCGCCGCCGCGGGTGAGCTCGGACTTCCCTACTGCTTCGCCGCGTTCATCAACCCCCGCGCCGTCAGGACCGCGCTCGACGCCTACCGTCGCGCCTTCACGCCCTCGCCGTTCCGCACGGGCCTGCAGGCGCCGCGCGCCATGGTGGGGATCAACGTCTCCTGTGCGGAGACCGAGGAGGCGGCGGCCCGCCTGCGGGCAAGCGTCGAACTCTTCTACCAGCGCCTCTCCCGCGGCGAGTTCGGCGACGGCATGCCCCTTCCCGGAGCCGCCGTCTCCGAGCTCGGCGGCGTTCCCGAGCCGACCGAGTACGTCCCGGGCGAGTGGCCTCGGCAGTTCTCCGCGGCCCCCGCCCGGCTGCGGGAGATGCTGGAGGCGATGGCCGAGGAGGTCGGCGCGGACGGCTTCGTCCTCCAGGACCTCATCGCCTCCCCGTCCGACCGGCAGCGCTCGTACGAACTCATCGCCGACACCTTCGAGTTGGAGCCCAGAGCGGCCGACGCCTGACGACCCCGCCCCATGGTGAGCGCGGCGTGCAGCGTGTACGGCCCCGATGGCCGCGCAGCCGCCGCTCCACCAACCCGCGGCGGAGAGAGCCACGTTGGCGACGACCTCGGCCATGGCCCGGAGACGGTGCTCGTCGCCGCCTCGGCGCCGAGCTATCCGCACGACGTCCTCGACCCCGCGCCCGAGAGCGCCGACTCGCAGCGGAGAGCGGCACGTTGTGCCTCGTGGACGCGTGCATGGGCGGATGGCTGCTTCCGCACCTGGGCGAGTCCGGGGACCAATCCGCGGTGCACCTACCGGAGTTCGGGCTCACCGTGTCCGGCGCCACCTCCGTCTCCGTCGATCTCCACCCATACGCCTACGCCGACAACGGCCGCATGCGCCTCCCCGCCGCGGGTAAACGGCGTACACGACGGTCGGCGCACCGCGAACCGGAGCACCGGGGGTGGGCCCATGCCCGGCAGGCAGAAGCACGGCGGAGGACGGGGCAGGCGCGCCCTGCGGGGGCCCTGCGGCTGCTCGCAGTGGCGACGGCGTTCGCGGCGATGGTCGCCTTCGCGGCGGTGCTCTCCCGGCTCACGTTGCAGCCTTCCGACGCCGCCGAACCCCTCACGCACAACAACCTCCACCCCGGCGACTCGATCCGCGACTACCTCGGGCAGCCGCGAACCCGCGACGCCTTCCGGCAGTTGGGCGGCAACCTGCTCCTCGCCGTCCCGTTCGGGCTGCTCCTGCCGGTGTTGGCGCCGCGTGTCCGCGGTGCCGTGCGCGTCTCGCTGCTCACCGCCGCCATGATGCTGCTCGTCGAACTCGTCCAGGGCACCCTCCTCACCGGTCGCGCCTTCGACGTCGACGACGCGATCCTCAACAGCGCCGGCGCGCTCCTCGGCTACCTGCTCGTCGGCCGGCGTCTCGGGCGCGCCGTGCACCCCCCGAAGGGCTCGAAGCCCGGCCATGAGAGGACGAGGAGCCGGTCGACGCCGGCCTGAGCCGCACGCGAACGTCTCCGACGCCCGGTTGGCCCCGCCCGCTTTGCCGCGGGCAACGCCGAGGTGTTCCTTGGGTTGGGCAGCGCCGCGGCGGCCGTGCCTCTGCGCGCGCAACGCCTCCGAACCGAGGAGCCACGATGTCCAAGCACAAGCCGAACCGCTCCCACGACAACCGTGCGCGCGCCGGCGCCGGCATGCCGTCGCACCCCGACGACGACGAGCTGGCGAGGCTCACGGAGTCAGAGCGGGTCGAGAGCGGCGTGGACGACTACGACCCGGAAGAGGTGCCGCCGGCGACGGGCGACGAGGAGCGCAGCCCGGGCGAGGAGGCGCACGCCGGTCTGCGCGATTCCCAGGAGTACCGGGACGAACGCACGGAGGTCGAGGTGGAGTTGAAAAAAGGGGAACTCGACCCCGATCAGCTCCGGAGCCGCCGCGACCGCCGTCCGTACCCGCCCACCCGCTACGACGACTGACCCGCGCGCGCCCCCTGCGCCACCGTCGCACGCCCGCCGTGCGGTAGCGCGGCAGCGCCCTGCGGGCACGCACCGCGAAGGAGAACCGGACCATGGCCATCGCGACGGTCAACCCCGCAACCGGCGAGACGCTCAGGACGTACGACCCGCTCACGCCCGAGGAGACGGGGCGCAGGATCGCCGCCGCCGCGTCCGCCTTCGAGGAGTACCGCCTGAGGGGCTTCGCCGAGCGGTCCCAACTCATGCGCGCGGCAGCGGACTTGCTGGAGCAGGAGAACGAGTCGACCGCCCGGATGCTCACCACCGAGATGGGAAAGACGATCGGCGCCGCCCGCGCCGAGGCGTCGAAGTGCGTCAAGGCGATGCGCTGGTACGCACAGCACGCCGAGGCGCTCCTCGGCGACGAGCACCCCTCCCGGGCCGACGTGGAGGACAGCGGCGCCATCGCGGCACGCGTCGTCTACCGTCCGCTCGGTCCCGTGCTGGCGGTGATGCCGTGGAACTTCCCGCTCTGGCAGGTGATCAGGTTCGCGGCCCCGGCGCTGATGGCAGGGAACACCGCGCTCCTCAAGCACGCCTCGAACGTCCCGCAGACCGCCCTCTACCTGGAGGAACTCTTCCACCGGGCGGGCTTCCCCGAGGGCTGCTTCCAGACGCTGCTCGTCTCCTCGAGCAGTATCGAGGCGGTGCTGCGGGACCCGCGTGTCGTCGCGGCCACCCTCACGGGCAGCGAGGGGGCGGGGCGCTCGGTCGCCGCCGTCGCGGGCGACGAGGTCAAGAAGACGGTGCTCGAACTCGGCGGCAGCGACCCGTACATCGTGATGCCCTCGGGCGACCTCGACGCCGCCGTGCGGATCGCGGTGACCGCGCGTGTGCAGAACAACGGGCAGTCGTGCATCGCCGCGAAGCGGTTCCTCGTCCACGCCGACGTCCACGACGTGTTCCTCCAGCGGTTCACCGCGGAGATGAGCGAGTTGACCGTGGGCGACCCGATGGACGAGTCGACCGACGTGGGGCCGCTCTCCAGCGAACAGGCCCGCGACGACCTGGCGGGGATCGTCGACGACGCGGTCGGCAAGGGGGCCCGGGTCGAGTGCGGTGGCCGGCGCCCGCAAGGGCTCGACCGTGGCTGGTTCTACGCCCCGACCGTCCTCACCGGTGTCACGGAGGAGATGCGCATCCACCGCGAGGAGGCGTTCGGCCCCGTCGCCTCCGTCTATCGCGTCCCGGATCTCCGTGCCGCCATCCGGCTCGCCAACGCGACCTCGTTCGGCCTGAGTTCGAACGTCTGGACGCAGGACGAGGACGAGCGCGCCGTGTTCATCCGCGACCTGGAGGCCGGAGGCATCTACTTCAACGGCATGACCGCCTCGCACCCCGCGCTCCCGTTCGGCGGCGTCAAGCGCTCCGGTTACGGGAGAGAACTCGCCGGCCACGGGATCAAGGAGTTCTGCAACGCCACCACGGTGTGGGTGGGCCCCGGTTCCGGTCAGCAGTGAACGCGGCCGGCGACGGGAGCGCGCCGGCGCGCTCCCGTCCCTGCGCGCTCGTGACGCGCGCATCCCGTGCGGACGGTGGGGTGCGCGCCGGAGCGCGGACGGGCGGCGTCCGGTCACCGGAGGCGGACCGAGTCCGCGCCCTTCCGGCACACGTCGCCGACCGCGCGGTACGCGCCCCCGGGCGCCGGCTCGCGTTTCGGTGTCGGCGCCCTCTGCTCATGGGCGCACGCCCGCACTTCCGCCGTGCGCGCCCGGCGCCGGGTCAGCGCAACTTCCGCACGGAGAACGGGGCCCCGCTCGGGTCGGTGAGCCGTACGTCCGCGGCGTCGGGGTGGAGGCGGTCGGGGCTGTGCGCGCCGGCGCCGCCGGCGGCGGAACGGGCTGCCTCGGGGTCGACGACGTAGAACGTCACTTCCCACCAGGTCGTGACGCGCGGGTCGGGAGGCTGCTCGGCGCTGCCGCTGTAGAGGGTGCCGATGACGTGGCGGCACGAGCGCACCACGACGGTCTCCTGCTCGTACTCGACCGAGCAGCACTCGGAGTCCTCGTTCTCCCAGTCGAAGAGCTCCCCGTAGTACATCGCCGCCGCGAACGCGTCCCTGGTGTGCAGGTCGAGCCGGGCCGGAGGCCCCCCGTGGCGCGGGTGCCAGCTCGCCGGCGCACGCCCCTGCCACATTCCGAAACGCGCCCCCTGCGGATCGGCGGCGATCGCCGCCCGGCCGTGCGCGACCCCGAGCGGACCGACCGCCACCATCCCGCCCCGGTCCTGCGCGTTCCCTGCGGCGCTGCCCAGATCGGGGACGGCGAAGTACGGCGTCCACGCGAGCGGTCCGCCGATCGCGGCCGACGCGTCGACGAGGCCGGCGACCGGAGTGTCGTCGAGGAAGGCGATCAGATAGTTGTCCTCGTGCGACGCGCTGCGGAACGTCCAGCCGAGGACGGCCGTGTAGAACTCCCGCGCCGCCGGAAGGTCGCGGGTCGCCAGGTTCACCCAGCACGGCGCGCCGTACAAGGGCTCGATGAGACCGGTGATGCCGGACCACCTCTCTCCTCCGCCGCACACGGAGTGCGGCCGCGGTGCTGCGATCGGTGCGCCGGCGTACCGCCAGGGGCGCACACGCCCCACCAGGGTGCTCCCTTCAGCGCACTCGTGCATCCCCGAAGAGTGGGCCGACCTAGGTGTAACGCCCGGGCTCGGGTTCACCCGGAACCCATGACGACAGCCAACCCTGACCCAGATCCCTACCGCACGCCCGGGCTCGACAGCGGAGGCACGGTCCCGCCCGGCGAGACGCCCCCCGCCGAGGCGGGTACGGCCTGGGCCGGTCCGCAGGAGACGTACAACCCCGCCAAGGGCTGGTCGGTCTGGCCCGTGGTCGCCCTCGGCGTGCTCGTCGCCTTCTTCGCCGCCTACTTCCTGGCATGGGCCGTCGAGCTCTGACCTGCCCGAACCACCGGCGTACGCGCCGTCCAACAGAGCGCGCGGCCACCGCGTCCGCCTCGGCTCGTGCGGCGCTCGGGCCGGCCGTTCACGCCGCTGAACGTGCGGCGTCATGTCGAGGGGAGGAGTGTGGCGCCCCGCCTGCGGAACCAACACCGTGCCCGCACGTTTCGTACCCGCACGCCGCAGCGCCCTCCTCCCGCAGAACCCGGACGGCTTGCCCTCCCGGCAGCCCCCGTCCCCACCGCGGCAGCCCCGTCGCACACCTCAGCCACCGCCGCATCGAGCACTCCGCCGGCGTGCTCGGCCGCCGACGCGCCCTCCGGAGCCGGCCACGCAACTTCTGACCGCCTTCCGACCCGGTCCCAAAGCCGCCGCGTCCGCCGCACCCCGCAAGCGCCCCCGCCGAGACCCGCGAGAGCCCGCACGCCGCTACCCAACCGGCGGGCAGCGGCGTGCGGGGCCCTACTCGCCGAGCAATTTGTCCGGCGTCAGCGGTAGTTCGCGCACCCGGATTCCGGTGGCGTTGTAGACGGCGTTGACGACGGCCGAGGGGCTCCCCACGATGCCGATCTCGCCGATGCCGCGGGAGCCCATGGGGTTGGAGACGAAGTCCTCCTCGTCGAGCCAGGCGGCTTCGATGTCGCCGATGTCGGCGCAGACGGGCACGTGGTAGTCGGCGAGGTCCTGGTTGACGACGTGGCCCGTGGTGTGGTCGAAGACGCCCTCCTCGTGGAGCGCCATCGAGAGGCCCATCGTCATGCCGCCGATGAACTGGCTGCGCGCCAGAAGGGGGTTGATGATCCGGCCGGCGGAGAAGACGCCGAGCATCCGCGGCACCCGCACCTCTCCCGTGACCGCGTTCACCCGTGCCTCGGCGAAGTGCGCACCGAAAGAGTGCACGGCGTACCGCTCGCGCGCGGGGTTCTCCGGGTAGCCCGCGCGGACGCGGGCGCCCGCCTCGGGCTCGTCCCCGTACTGGTCGCGGAACGCGCGCACCGCGTTGAGGAGCGACGAGCCCCAGGACGAGACGCCGGAGGAGCCGCCGGCGACCGTGGCCATGGGGTAGGCGGTGTCGCCGATCTCCATGCGTACGTCCTCGGCTGCGACGCCCAGTCCGTCGGCGGCGATCTGGCTGAGGACCGTCCAGGTCCCGGTGCCGAGGTCGGCGGCGCCGATGCGCACCGTGTAACGCGAGGAGCCGCGGTGGACGATCTCCACTTCGGAGCCGGGCATGGCGTAGCCGGGGTACGTCGAGGAAGCGACGCCGAGTCCGACGAGCCACTCCCCCTCGCGTCGTGCCCCCGGTGCGGTGCGCTGGTCCCAACCGAAGCGCCGTGCACCGGTGGTGAGGCACTCGACGAGGTGCCGCGACGACCAGGGCTTGCCGGTCTCGGGCTCCTGGGTGGGGTCGTTGCGCTTGCGGAGCTCGATCGGGTCGAGGCCGAGGGCCTCGGCGAGTTCGTCCATCGCGACCTCGGCCGCGTACATCCCCGGCGTCTCGCCCGGCGCCCGCATCCACGAGGGGACGGGTACGTCGAGGGCCGCGAGCCGGTGCGAGGTCCGGCGGTTCGGCGAGGCGTACATCATGCGCGTCGCGACGGCGGACTGCTCGGCGAACTCCTTGACGCGGGAGGTGTGTTCGAGCACCTCGTGGCTGATCGCCGTGAGCTGTCCGCCGGGCTCGGCGCCGAGCCGGACGCGCTGCACCGTGGGGGTGCGGTGGCCGGCGAGGGAGAAGAGCTGCTGCCGGGTGAGCGCGAGCTTCGCCGGCCTCCCGCGGAGCACCTTGGCGGCGAGGCAGGCGAGGACGTCGTGCGCGTGCGGCATCCCCTTGGAACCGAACCCGCCGCCGACGTGCGGTGAGATGACCCGGACGCGTTCGGCGCCGAGGCCGAGGACGGGGGCGAGCGTCGTGCGTACGGTGTGGGAGCCCTGCGTCGAGTCGTAGAGGGTGAGGAGCGGCGAGGCCGACGGGTCCTCCGGGTCGCCCTCCTCCCAGATCGCGACGGTGGTGTGCGGTTCCATCGGATTGTTGAACTGCATCGGGGTTCGGTAGGTCGCGTCGATCGTGCACGCGGCTTCCTTGAGGGCCGCCTCGGGGTCGCCCTGCTCCGTGTCCGAGGGGAACGAGGGGTTGACCTTCGCCGGTGTGTAGGTGTCCGGGCTGTCGTCGCGCAGCTCGGTGTGGTGCGGCTCCTCCTCGTACGCGAACCGGACGAGGGACGCCGCGTACCGCGCGGCCTCCGGCGTCTCGGCGAGCACCGCGCCGACGATCTGCCCGCGGAACCCGACCTCGGGGCCCTGGAGGATGGCGAGTTCGTGGTCGGAGGTGTCGGCGAGGCGGGGGGCCGTGCGGTGGGAGAGGACGGTGAGCACACCGTCGACGGCCTCCGCCGCCGCGGTGTCGACGCGGACGATGCGCCCCCGCGCGATGCCGGCCTGGACGGCGTGGACGTACACCGGTTCGGGAAGCCGGTGCTCCCACGCGTAGGGGGCGGTGCCGCTGACCTTCGCGGGTCCGTCGAGCCTGCGGGTGGGGACGCCGACGGCGTGCGCGGCGAGGGGCGGCGGCTGTTCGGTCTCGGTCACTGCGGCTCCTCTGCGGTCAGGTCGCTCAGCACGGCGGTGAGCGTTCTGCGGGCCATCGGCACCTTGAAGGCGTTGCCGGAGAGGGGCTCGGCGGCGGCGAGTTCGGCCTCGGCGGCGCGTCGGAAGCTCTCCTCCGTCGCGGGCGCGCCGGCGAGCGCGTCCTCCGCGCGGGTCGCACGCCACGGCTTGTGCGCCACGCCGCCGAGCGCGATCCGCGCCCACCGCACCGTGCCGCCCTCCGTCTCGACGACGGCGGCGACGGAGACGAGCGCGAACGCGAACGAGGCGCGATCCCGCACCTTCCGGTACCCCGAGCGTGCCCCGGCCGGCAGGGGCGGCACCTCGAGCGCCGTGATGAGCTCCCCGTGGAGCAGGGTGTTGTCGCGCTGCGGCTCGTCGCCCGGCAGCCGCAGCAGCTCGGTGACGGGGATGCGCCGCTCGCCCTCGGGGCCCGTGGTGACGACGACGGCGTCGAGCGCGGCGGCTGCCACCGCCATGTCGGAGGGGTGCACGGCGATGCACTCCTCGGAGGCGCCGAACACCGCGTGCTGCCGGGTGTAGCCGGTGAGCGCTGAGCAACCGCTGCCTGGATCGCGCTTGTTGCACGGGGTGGTGGGGTCCTGGAAGTAGCGGCACCGGGTGCGCTGGAGGAGGTTGCCCGCCGTGGTGGCGGCGTTGCGGAGCTGTCCCGAGGCGCCGGCGAGCAGCGCACGGGAGAGGACGGGGAAGCGGGTGCGGACGAGAGGGTGGGCGGCGAGATCGCTGTTCCGGAGGGTGGCACCGATCCGCAGGCCGCCGTCGGGCAGTTCCTCGACGTCCTCCAGCGGCAGCCGGCTCACGTCGATGAGCCGCCCCGGGTGGGTGATGCCGAGCCGGAGGTGGTCGACGAGGTTGGTGCCGCCGCCGAGGAAGACGGCCCCCGGGTCGTCGACGGCCGCGGTGACGGCGGCGCGTACGGAGCCTGCACGTTCGTAGGCGAAGGGTTTCACCGTTCGGTCACCTCGCTGACGTCGCCGACTTCGCGGATCGCGGCGACGATGTTGACGTACGCGCCGCAACGGCAGATGTTGCCGCTCATCCGCTCCCGGATCTCGTCGTCGGTGAGCGGGGTACGGGCCGCGGGGTCGAGGTCGGCCGTCGCGTGGCTCGGTCTGCCGGCGTCCGCTTCCTCGAGCATGCCGGCGGCCGAGCAGATTTGGCCGGGTGTGCAGTAGCCGCACTGGAAGGCGTCGTGGTCCCAGAACGCCTGTTGGAGCGGGTGGAGTCGGCCGTCGGGACCTGGCAGTCCCGCGGCGGTGGTGACCTCGGCTCCGTCGTGCGAGACGGTGAGGGCGAGGCAGCTGACGACACGTCGCCCGTCGAGGAGCACGGTGCACGAGCCGCACTGGCCGTGATCGCAGCCCTTCTTGGGGGAGGTGACGCCGAGTCGGTCGCGGAGGGCGTCGAGCAGGCTCGTGCGGGTGTCGACGGTCAACGAGCGTTCCTCGCCGTCCACCCGCAGCGTGACGTGGGCATCCATTCGGCTGCCGCTACCCGCGCACGGCCGTGGCGCAAACCAGGTGCGGTACGGCTCCCTCCGGTTGGACCAGGGAGGAACGCGCGCTTGGCGGCGGTACGGTGCGCGGCCAACCGGCTGGGCCGGGCGGGGCGTTGGCGTCGTGCCGCCCGGGGTCGTGCACCGGGCGGCCCGGCGCACGACCCCCGCAGCGTCTACCAGGCCGCCCCCGCCGGCTGCCGAGTGGCCGCGTTGACGTGGTTGAAGAGGTTGGTGAGGCCGATCGTCAACACGATCGAGGCGAGTTCCTTCTCGTCGAAGTGGCGGGCCGCCTCGTCCCAGACGGCGTCGGGGACCGCCTCGCCGCTGTGGTCGGCGAGGCGGGTGGTGTACTCGGTGAGGTCGAGCACGGCGCGCTCGGCCTCGGTGAAGTACGGGGCCTCGCGCCAGGCGGCGACCGCGAAGAGCCGCTCGTCGGTCTCGCCGCCCTTCTTCATCTCGCGGGCGCCGAGGTCGACGCAGAAGCTGCACCCGTTGACCTGGCTGGCGCGCAGATGGGCCAGCTCCAGGACGGTCGCCGAGGCCGTCCCCTCCTGGCGGCTGGCCCGGAAAAGCTCCTGGATCGCCGGGTAGGCGCCCGAGAGCACGGCTGCGGGGTTCTTGATACGCGGTTGAGGTTGCACGGTGTCTCCTCCTGTCTCCGGTCCTTCACCATCAGGACGGGAGGGCGCCGCGGGATGTGACATCCGTGCGGCGGTCAGGAGTTGCCGCGCGCCACCTTGTGCTGCGCCGCCTGCGCGCGCGGGCGGAGGACGAGCAGGTCGACGTTGACGTGCGGTGGCCGGGTGACCGACCAGGCGATGGTGTCGGCGACGTCCTCCGCCGTGAGAGGGGCGTCGACGCCGGCGTAGACCTGCGCGGCCTTCGCCTCGTCGCCGTTGTAGCGGTTGAGCGAGAACTCGTCCGTCTGCACCATGCCCGGCGCGATCTCGACGACGCGTACGGGCTCGCCGCACAGCTCCAGGCGGAGCGTCTCGGTGAGGGCGTGCGCGCCGTGCTTGGCGGCGCTGTAGCCGCCGCCTCCCTCGTAGTTGACGTAGGAGGCGGTCGAGGAGACGACGACGAGGACACCGTCCCCGCTCGCCTTGAGCTTCGGGAGAAGCGCCTGCGTGACGTGGAGGGTGCCGAGGACGTTGACGTCGTACATCCTCGCCCAGTCGTCCGGGTCGCCCTCCTCGACGGAGTCGGCGCCGAAGGCGCCGCCCGCGTTGTTGACGAGCACCGCGCACTCCCCGACCGCACCGGCGAAGGCGTCGACGGCCTCGCGATCGGTGACGTCGAGAGGATGCACACCGGCCTCGCCCCCCGCCGCGCGGATCTCCTCTGCGACGCCCTCCAGACGCGCGGCACGGCGACCGACGAGAAGCGTGCGGTACCCCTCGCTCGCAAGGGCGCGCGCGGTGGCAGCACCGATCCCGCTCCCGGCTCCGGTGACGACGGCCGTGGACATCGCAGGCCCTCCCAGGCAACTCGCAGGGTGCCACCGGGGCCAACTCGGCCGCCCTACGGGCCTGTTGGTACGCCCCTGAGCGGCGGATTCGCGGTGGATACTTGCAGCGGGGCGAAGGGGGTGTCAAGTTCGACGGGTGTCTATATGGGCAGAGAAGCGAGGCGCGGTTCACCTCCCCCTGATGATCGGATCGCGGCCGAGACTCGGTGGTGGCGGCCCCGCCGTCAGTCCCCTTGCGCGGCTTGGAGGAACTGGAGGTGGTTGCCGACCGGGTCGGCGACCGTGCAGACCAGCCACCCGCCCCCCATCTCCTCGACCGGCCGCACCCAGGTGACCCCGAGGGAGCCGAGGTGCTGCTCGGTGGCGCGGAGGTCGCGGACGAGGATGTTGATCAGGTGCCTCCCGGGTTCGGCGGCCTTCTCCGCGACGTCGTCGCGGGCGTCGAAGCCGATGATCGACTCTCCCACGGCCAGCATGTGCCCCTCCCACCGCGCGCCCAGCGGCTCCAGCGCCGCCCGGTACCACTCGACGAGCCGCTCCGGGTGCGTGGCGCCGAGGACGACGCCGAAGCCGGTGACGTTCTCCTGAACTGCCTCTGCCTTCATGCGAGTTGCCCTTCGTCTCTCGTTGACGTGGCGAACGCCGCCTCCGTGAACGGGCGGCGTGCCTGTACTCGTCCGGTACCGACCGGGCCCGCCACCGGAAATCATCGCTGCCCGGAAGATTTTCCGCCCCGGTGCGCGGAAGCCTGTGTGTGCACGGGCGCCCTCCTCACGGGCGACCACGTCGACTACGACGCTCCCACTTCACCGCTGTCGACACACGCACCCTCCCCGACTGCGTCCAGCAGCCGTTCGCGCCCTTCGTCGTCACGGCAATCGACCCCAAGGCGACGGACGTGGCCGCCCGCTTCGGCGACGGCCGGATCACCACCGGCGACCCGCACGACGAACTCGACGCCCGGTGGTGCAGCGTCACCGACCACCGCGGCCGCTTCGGGGACGCTCTCGCCCGGCACGACCGCCCCGGTTTACTCCCGCAGCTCTCCCGAGACACACCGCGAAGCCCCAGATCATGCGAGGGGGTTGGGGTTCACCGACAATTCTTCCCCGCCCTCGACCGCCCGTGAGCCCTACCGCGCCAACTCCCGCACGAACCCCGCCCAGGCGCCGGCCCCGAACACCACGACCGGTCCCGACTCCGCCTTCGAGTCCCGCAGGGCGACCGTGCCGGGGACGTTGAGGGCGACCTCTACGCACTCGCCTGTCGGATTGCTGCGGCTCGACTTGCGGAACTCGAAGCGGGGCAGTGTCATCTTTCGTTCTCCTCCAGCAACCGTGCGATAAAGACGGCGGCCTCCTCGGCATTGAGGCTGCGCGCGACGATTCTCTCGAACAACTCTGCACTCTCGGTGGCGGCCGCGTCGTTCTCCAACCAGCGCCCGCCGAGCCTGCCGTCCATGTAGACGACGTCCATGGCCCCTGGAGCGGCGAACGAGAGGATCGAGAAGGCCGACTCCAGTCCTTCCACCGCTCCGACCTCGAACGGCAGGATCGACAGCGACACTTGAGGCCGTTGCGACATCGCCTGGAGCTGCTGCAACTGCTCGGCCATGACGCCACGGCCTCCCACTCGCTGACGCAGCGCCGCCTCGTACACCGCGGCGCGGAGAACGAACGTCGCGTCCCGCAGTTTCCGCTGCCGTTCGAGTCGGGCGGTCACGACCGACTCGTCACCGCCCGCACCCTCGCGCAGGGCGCGGGCATAGCGTTCCGTCTGCAACAAGCCTGGGATGTACGTCAGTTGCCACGAGCGCACGGACCGAGAGGCATCCTCGAGCGAGGCGTACTCCGTAACGTGCGTGGCAAGGCCCGGCACGTCGTCCCACCAGCCCCTCGCCTTCCGTCGCTCGCGGTCGACGCGGGCCATCTCCAGCAGGTCCGCGATGATCGTCGGGTCGGCGACTCCATAAGCAGCACACAGCTCGCGCAGGTCGGGATCGCGCATCGGGACCCAACCGGTCTCCATCTTGGCCACTTTGGCAGTCGACGCGGTGATCGCAGCGGCAGCCTGTCCCTGCGTCAACTCGGCGGCAAGACGCAGTCTCAGCAATTCGCTGCCCAGCCGCCGCCCCAGCACTGTCGACACGCGGCCGGGCTTCTCCATGCTCCCTGGAGACATCTTCACCATCCTTGTCCGTGGTCGCCAGTCTCGTTCCAGTGTGCCTTCGAGAGCAAAGCCGGTGAGAATTTTCCCCGAGTCGTCTTGAACGGTTAGCACTCCTCCAACTACGCTCTGTTTTGCGCCGGTTGCTCAGCGGAACGCTCCGCGTGCGGCGTTGCCAGTCATGCCCTGGTTCGTGCACAACCAACTCCGCACGGAGGCACCCCATGCATCCCTCGCCCTCAGGTTCCGGTCACCCGCTCCGCCGCGATCAGCTCGACTACACACCTCTTCCTTCCTCCGTGCACGTCGCGCGCGTCCGAACCGCACGGCTGGTGGCCGACTGGGGGCACCCTCGACTGGCGGACACAGCAGCGTTGTTGGTCTCCGAGCTGGCCACCAACGCGGTGCTGCACGGCTCCCCTCGCGGGCGGCTCTTCCGGGTCGTGGTCAGCCTCGGTGACCGCAGTCTGCGGATCGCCGTCTCGGACGCGCGGAGCGAAGCCGTGCCGCGCCCCCGATTCCCGTCCTTCGACGAGCAGTTCGGGCGCGGTCTCCTCCTCGTGGACGCGCTCGCCGACCGCTGGCGGACGGAGCCGCGGATCGTCGGCAAGACCGTCTGGTGCGAACTGGACCTGGACGGCGGGGAGTCGGGCCGCTGATCGCCGCCACCGGGCGGCTTCCGCCGCGGGGCGCCAACACCCCGGTGTGCCGGGGAAAACGACGTGCGCCTCAACCCGTGGCCGCCCATCATGCTCGCATGACCAGCCCCAGCAACCGTGCCGACGTGTTCCTTCCGCTCGCCGAGGACCCGCGCGAGGCCGCTCCGCTCCTCGGGGACGAGCGGGCCACTCTCGGCGAGTACCTGCGCTACCAGCGGCTCACCCTGGAGATCAAGTGCTCGGGTCTCGACGCGGAGCAGCTCGCGCGCCGCTCCGTCGAACCGTCCACCCTGTCGCTGCTCGGTCTCGTACGGCACATGGCCAAGGTCGAGCACTCCTGGTTCCGGCGCGTGATGTCGGACCGGCTCGACCTTCCCAGGCTCTACGTCACCGCCGAGGCCCCGGACGCCGACTTCGACGAGGCCCTCCCCGATTCCGCGCTGGTGGAGGAGGCTTGGGCGGTCTGGCGGGCGGAGTGCGCCTTCGCCGAGCAGCTCGTCGCGGCGGCCCCCGATCTCGGCCTCCGCGGCAACGTCGACGGCGAGGAGATCAGCCTCCGCGAGGTCCTCGTCCACATGATCGAGGAGTACGCGCGGCACAACGGCCACGCCGATCTGCTCCGGGAGCGCATCGACGGCCGCGTCGGACAGTAGCGCACCGCGCCAAGTGCGCGTGGGAACCGCCGAGTCGAGGCACCCGGTTGGTGCCGCCGGCCCCGCGGCGGCACCCGTGCGGCCCGTCTCAGAAGACGGGCTCCCCGTCCCGGGTGAGCCGCCACGTCTCCTCGTAGAAGTCGGCGGGGTCGATCGCTCCGTGCTCCTCGACCCACTCGACGATCGTGTTGCGGATCTCGTCCGAGTTGGCCCACACCTCCTCGGCCTCGGCGATGTGGGGGAAGTTGCCGCCGCCGCTGGAGCGGTAGTTGTTGACGGCGAGGACGAACTGCGCGTCGTCGGCGACGGGTTGTCCGTCGTGGGTGAGGTCCGCGATGCGCGAGCCCGCCGGTTGTGCGATGTCGATCGTGTAGGTGACGCCGCTGAGCGCGTCGTAGTTGTAGTCGGGACGGCCTTCGGCGTTGGTGAGCCCGTCCGGGTCGATGTCGTCGCCCGGCGCCGTCCGCACGAAGTACCCGGCCGAGTACTCCAGGTACTCGCGGAGTTGAGCGCCGGTGAGGAGCTTCGCTCCCAGGGTGTTGTCGAACGGGTAGAGGCCCGACATCTCGCGGATCGTCACCTCGCCCCGCGGGATCACGGCGGACCTGGCGAACGGCGACGCCTGCGAGAGGAGCGGCAGTCCGGCGTGGTCGGTGCCCGCGAGCGCCGCGCTGACGGTGTCGGTCTGGACCCGGTTGATGAAGTCGAGGATCGGGGTGTCCTTGTACGGCGCCTCGTCGGCGCGCAGTTCCTCCGTGCTGGTGCCGATGACCGTGTTGACGTACTCCACGACCTTCTCGTGCTGCCCGGAGAGGAGGTCGGCGACCCGCGAATCCTCCTCCGCCGTACGGGAGTTGAGGATGCGCGAGCCCACCGTGACCACCTCCCACCTGCCGCGCGAGAACTCCAACTCGAAGTCGAAGAGGGTGAGCCGCTGGCCCCAGCACAGCGGCTCCGAGAGGACGACGCCCTCACCGGTCCGCTTGTTCTGAACGACCTGCTCCTCGATCTCGGTGTGCGCGTGGCCGACGAGGATGGCGTCGATCCCCGGAACCTGCTCGGCGACGAGGGCCGCCGCGTTCTCCGTGTGCGGGAGGAGGTCGCCGTAGGAGGACGTACCGTCGGTGCCGGAGTGGGCGGAGACGAGGACGACGTCCGCGCCCATCGACCGGAGCCGCGGCACCCAGTGTGCCGCCTGCTCCTCCAGGCCGGGGAAGTCCAACTCCCCCTGGACGTGCGGCTTGTCCCAGATGGCGATGCCGGGGTTGGTGAGCCCCAGGACGGCGACCTTGACCGGCGGGCCCTGCGGCGGGCGCAGCTTCGTCATGTAGTAGGGCGGGAACGCCGGGCGGGTGGTGGTCGCGTCGACGGCGTTGGCGCCGAGGAGCGGGAAGTCGCACTGCTTCTCGAAGGTGCGCAGGAGCGGGATGCCGTAGTTGAACTCGTGGTTGCCGAGGGCTGCCGCGTCGTAGCCGACGGCGTTCATCGCGGCGGCCATCGGGTGGACGGGGCCGCCCGGTGCGTCGATGGGGTCGATGCGGGCGAAGTAGTAGGCGAGCGGGGTGCCTTGGATGGTGTCGCCCGCGTCGATGAGGAGGGTGTTGGCCCTGCCTTTCTCCGCACGGACCTGCTCCACGAGGGTGGCGACCTTTGCGAGGCCGACGTCGTTGTGGTCGGCGTCGTCGTACTCGTCGTCGGTGACGTAGTCCCAGTTGAAGACGTGGCCGTGCAGATCCGTCGTGCCCATCACGGTGAAGGCGTACCGCTTGCGGCCCGGACGTCCACCGGCGGCGGTTCCTCCCGCGGGCTGCGCCGCCGCCGGGACGGCGGCCGCCCCGGTGAGCGCGAGGCCCGCTCCTGCCGCTGCCGAACGGTTGAGGAAGGATCTGCGGTCGAGCGTCATGTACGTCATCCCCTCGGTGGGTGGGCGGAGGCGCTGTTCGCGGTGCGTCCGACTGCTCGGCCGCCCGGTTGCATACGCGCGTAGATTGTCGGCTCAACCTCCCCTGGCGCACCACCCGTTCAAGGTTTCGATCAGGTGACCGCGGTCGAACGGAAGGCGATCCAGGGACGGTTCGGCTGACGCGGCGAGCGGCCGCGTCCGTTCGCCGGCGCCTCGGCGAACTCAGGGGCGTACTAGGGCTCTTGCGCGTCTGCGGGCCCAGTACGCGAAGGCGCAGGCGAGGAGCGCGGCGAGAGCGAGCCTGACGATCGCCGGCAGATGGGACGGACCCGCATGTCCGACGAGGACGAGGCCCGTCGCGCAGGCGAGCGGCGGCAGAGCCTGCCAGATGGCTGCCAAGAAGGGGCCCCAGTCGGCAAGGGCGGCCCCGGCGAACAGGAGGCGGACGGGGACGGGGCCGCGGTACGCGCCGGCGAGGGCCGCGGCGGTCAGTGCCGGGACCGCGCCGGCGACGGCGAGGAGCGCGCCCTCGTCGCCGTGGAGCGTCGCGGGCAGGGCGCAGACGGTGCCCAGGACGAGGAGCGTGGCGGCCGGGACCGCGCCGTGGTGGAGTGCGGTGCGCGCGAACGGACGCCTGGACCAGGCGTATCGGCGCACGTCGTCGGCGTCGAGACGGGCGGGTTCCAGCAGCGCGCCGGCGGCCGCGTAGCCGAGGAGAGCGGCGGCGAACGAGGCCGCGGGCGCGCCGGAGAACAGCACGGCGGCGGCGAGGACGGTGAGGACCCCGGCCGCGGCGAGCCGGCGCGGCGCCGCGACGAGGGCCACGACGTCGCGCCAGAGCACGAGGAGGGCGCGACGGCGCGGGCGGAAGCGGGCGGCGCGGGCGCGGACGCGCGGGGAGGCGCGCGGAGGGGCGGGAAGGGTGGAACGCAGGGCGCGCACGTCGGCGGCGAGGAACGCAGCGGCGAGCCCCGCGCCGGTCCGGGCCGCCGAACGGAGCCTCGCTGCGGGGATGTTGCCGACCGCCTTCACGGCGTAGACGACGCCCAGGCCGGTCAGCGCGACGAGGAGCGCCGCGGCGACCGGCCATCCGGGGCCGCCCACGCCCGCGGCGGCGAGGAGTGGCTGCCCCGCCCAGCCCCATGGGCCCGACCAGCTCTCCACCTGTTCCAGGAGCGGAAGCCGGCGGCCGGCGTACGCGGCGGTGAACTGGAGGCAGACGAGGGCGCAGGGGAGCACGAGAAGCGGGCCGAGGCGGTGCAGTTGCTCCGGCGCACGCGGTGAGCGCTGCACGGCGACGGACACCGCCGCGGCGAGAAGGCCCGTGCAGGCACCGGTGGCCGACCCCGCGGCGGTCAACACGTTCGGAGTGCCGAGCCCGGCGGAGGCGACGAGGAGCGCGACGGCGAGACCGGTGAGCGCACCGGCGAGCGCCCATCCCGCGGCGGCGAGCCCGAGCCAGCGCAGGAGGACGGGGCGCCGGCGGATGGGCAGGGCGAGCAGCCAGTCGGTGTCGGGGCGCGGAAGGGCCACCGGGCCCCGCCAGACGCCGTCCGCGAGTGCGAGGAGGAACGCGGCGAGTCCGACCGCGGTGAGCCCGGAGGGCAGCAACTCGCCGATCAGAGGGGCGTGTTGGGCGAGTGAGTCGTCCTGGAGTCGGAGCGCGAGGCCGGCCGCGTACAGCCCGTACCAGCCGGCGAGGAGGAGGACGACCACGTACGCCACGTACGCGGAGGTGCGCGCGCGGCGTCGGCCGCGGAGGGTACGGAGCCAGGCGAGGACCGGGGCGGTCTCGTCGTGGGCGACCGGATCGGCCGTCCGGTCGTCGGCGTCCTCGCCGTCGGGCGCGCCGGCGTGCGTGACGGCCGCTCCGTCGACGTCCGGGCGGGGCTCGGGCGAGGCGGGCGGTGCGCTCTCGTGCGTGTCGGACACGGCGGGGCAGCTGTGCGCGCTCGTTGCGCCCGGTGTGCGCGCCGGTTCCTCGGCGCGTGCGCCGTCTCCGCCGCCGGCTTCGGGCGCGCGCGAGGCAGCCGGTACTTCACCATCGGCCTCGACGTCGGTGGAGGGAGCACCCGTCGACCGGTCCACTGCGCCGCCCGGTTCGTCAACGTGCGGGACTCCCGCGCACTCCCCGGTCTCGTGGGAAGCAACCCGCGCCCGGACCGCTCCACCCACGACGGAGCGGGCCGGAGCGTCCACGGATATGTGGGCCGGTTCGCCGTCCGCCGTACGGTCCCCGTCGCTGCCGTGCCCGCGAGCGGCGGCCCCCTCCTCACGGACCTCCCCCACGTCTCCGGGGAACGGGCCGGGGTCGGACCGGTCGCTCGGTGACGTCACGATGCTGTTCCCCCGTCTGCTGCAACTGCGCGTCTTTCAACGGTTTTTGCGATGCCGCCGGTCCCGAGCCGGTCGTCCCGGCAGTCGGTTGGTTCGCAGACGGGGCGCACCCGGAGTCCGCGCCGCAGCCGCACGGTCGTCGCGGCGAGCGGCGTCGACGACCTGCCGGCGCACGGGGGTTCCGCTCGGGCCCGATGCCCGAGAACCCGGTGTCGGCAAGGGAGTTGCCCTGCGCGGCGGGTGGTCGTACGCCGTCGCTGCCGTCCCCGGCGGCGGGAGCCCGGGGGGCACCGTCCCCTGCCGACGATCCCGCCGTACGAGACGGGAGCACGGTACGGCCCGGAGGCGGGGGCACAACGGCGCGCCGGGTGGTGGCTGCTGGACTGCGTCACGCGTCGAGGACCTCGTCGGGAGAACCGTGGGCCACGGGGGAGCCTTCTGCGAGGAGGAGCACCCGGTCGGCTGTCTCGGCGAGTTGACGGTGGTGGGTGGCGAAGAGGACCGCGGTGCCGGCGCGGCGTTCCGCGGTGAGCCGCTCGGCGAGGCGGGCTCGGGCAGCGGGGTCGAGGCGCTGCTCCGGCTCGTCGAGGAGGAGCAGGTCGCGAGGGCGCAGCAGAGCGGCAGCGAGGAGCATCGCCTGGCGCTGGCCGGAGGAGAGCGAATCGGGGAGCGCGTCGGCGTGTGCGGTGAGGCGTTGTTCGGCGAGCGCGTCGGCGATGACGCGTTCCTCGTCGGGCACGTCGTGGGCCTGCGCCACGAGGAGGAGGTGCTGGCGGACGGTGAGGTCCGGATAGCAGCTCACGGGGTCGCCGACGACGGCGACGCGGGCCCGGACGCTGGCGTCGTCCTCGGTGAAGGGCAGCCCGTCGAAGACGGCGGTGCCGGTGCTGGGGCGGTCGCGGCCGGCGGCGATCCGCATGAGGGTGGACTTCCCCGAGCCGTTGTCGCCCATGAGCGCCACCGACTCGCCGGAAGCGACACGGAGGTCGACGCTGCGCAGCGCCTGGTGGCCCCCGTAGTCGCGGCTCACGCCGCTGAGCTCCAACAGCGGGAGGATCTCGGACGATGGGTAAGCCACCCCGCCCCCTCGTCGGTTGTCGTGTCTGCGGGGGAACGGACGCCGCGAGGGACGGGTTCCCCGGGCAGCAAGTGTGCCTGAAACGGGGGCGGCGGGGCACGCCGGCCCCTGAAACGGCGGGCGGCGCGCCGGGCGGAGGGTGTGGGGAGGGGACGCAGGACGGGCCCGCCGGCCGGAGCGGGACGGGGCAGCAAGCGTCGCCTGCTCCACTGGTCGTCACTGCATGTGGGAGCAGTCGGCATCGGGGTCGCGCGCGAGGGCGATGACGTCGTCGAGGCGGTCGCGGACGGCGAGCAGATCGGTGATCCGCTCGTCGACGCGGACGCGCTCGGCCTCCAACTGGCCCAGAAGCGCCGGGGGCGCTTCGCCCGTGTCGACGCACGGCAGCACTTGGCGGACCACTCTGCTCGGGAGGCCCGCGGCGTAGAGCTGTTGGATCAGCCGGACCCGGCCGACGGCCGTGCCGGGGTAGTGCCGCTGCCCGCCGGGGGTGCGGGACGCTTCCAGCAGGTTCTGTTCCTCGTAGTAGCGCAGCGCCCGAACGCTCACTCCCGCTTTGTCGGCAACCTCACCGATGCGCATCGGTCTCTCCTCCTGCCGGTCGACCAGCTCGACTTGCACCTGACACCAACGTCAGCTTTTACCGTAACGGGCACACGCCGGCAGCTCACCGGCGATCACCAGTCTTGCGAACGGCGGTTGAGGCCGCATGGAAAGGCGGACGTCATGCGTGCAGTCCGGTATCACGAGTACGGCGGCGTCGGAACCCTCGTGGTCGAGCAGGTGCCGGAGCCGCGTCCCGGGCCCGGCGAGATCCGCGTCCGCGTCGCGGCGGCCTCGGTCAACCCCGTGGACTGGAAGGTGCGTTCCGGTGCGGTGCGCGAGGTACTGCCCGTGGAGCTGCCCGCGATCCCCGGACGTGATGCCGTCGGCGTGGTCGACGAGACCGGTGCGGGGGTGCAGGGGGTGAGCATCGGCGACCGCGTCTTCGGACTGGGAGGGGTCACCGGCGCGACGGCGGAGCTGGCCGTGCTCTCGGCCTGGGCCCCGGCGCCCACCGGGTGGACCGACGAGGAGGCCGCCGGTGCGGGCCTGGCGTCCGTGACCGCGATGGGCGGATTGAAGGCGCTCGGCCCTCTGCGGGGGCGCACCCTTCTCGTCGAGGGTGCCGCCGGAGGCGTGGGCAGCGCTGCGGTCGAGATCGCGGTGGCGCGGGGCGCGACCGTGATCGGGACCGCCGGCGAGCGCAACCACGAGTTCCTCGCCTCCCTCGGAGCCGTCCCCACCACCTACGGCGCCGGTCTCGCCGAGCGCCTCACCGCTCTGGCTCCGGACGGTGTCGACCTCGCGCTCGACACCGCGGCCTCCGGGTCCTTGGCCGAACTCGTCGCGATCGTGGGCGAGCCTGCGCGCGTGTCGACGATCGCCGACCACGCCGGCGCGCACCGCCTGGGCGTGCACCTCGCCAACGCGGAGAACGACTCGGCACTCCTCGCCGAAGCAGGTGAGCTCGGTCGGCAAGGCCGGTACACGCCGCGTGTCGAGCGCACCTACCCGCTCGAACGGACCGCAGAAGCGCACACGTACGGCGAGCGCGGGCACACGCGGGGGAAGATCGTGATCCGCGTCTGAGGTCGGGGCCCCTGGCTTCGGTCGTGTGATCGCCGCGCCTGCGGGTCGCTCTTCGAGGAGGGACCGCTCCGGGAGTTCGGTGAGTTGCGGTCACGAGCGTGTAAGCCCAGGCAGTGGTGCGCCGGCGGGATACCGCCGGCGCACCGGGTGGACACGAACGGAAAGGTCAACACGCGTAGAAACGACGGTAGTTGCACCACTCGCAACGCAAACCAGGAAACTACGCGCGTCAACCGACCAAGCGGCTTACGGAACGGGGTCGACCCCGGGCCCCTCCTGGGCGAGCAGGTCCCGCGCGAACTGCTCCCATTGCGCATACCTGTCCGGGTACGCCGAGCGCTGCACGGCCTGGGCCGCGTCGCCCGGAGGCATCGTCTCCCAGCCGTCGATCTGGAGCAGTCCCGGGTTGGTGCCGAACGGCGCGACGCCGTAGAACGACTTGCTGGAGGTCGGAACGTCGGTGATCTGCTCCGGCGTCCCCCATCCCATGCTCGGGCGCTGCTGGAAGATCCCGAGGGAGTCGTGGTCGACGGGCTCCAGGTAGTTGATGAAGGTGCTCTCCTGCATCGCCGTCATCAGGGCGATGACCTGTCCCTGTTCGGGGATGTCGGCGCCCTTGCCGACGCCGATCACGGTCCGCGCGTTGGCCATCTGCTCCTCGTCGAGGTCGGCCGCGGTGCGGAAGGTCGCCCGGCGCTCGGCGTCGGAGGCACGGGCGAGGTGCTCGGCGGTGCGGCCGTCGAGGTGTCCGGTGGGGGCGAGCCCGCGTTCGGACTGGAAGTGCGCGATGCCGTGGGGGGATTCGCTCGCTTCGCTGCTCGAGGGAGCCGGGTCCGCCTGGGCGACCGCGGGGACGGCGAGGAGCGACCCGGCCATCGCGACGGCTGCCGCTGCTGTGATGTATCTGTGTGTGGGGGGCATGACCTCAGGGTGCGCAGCAGTGTGATACAGCGTCAATGGCCCCGGCAGACACGCGAGTTACGGAACCCTTTCGGTCCGCGGCCGCCTGCCGCGCCGGCCGCCTCGGCAGGGCCGTCACCTCGGGGCGAATGTGCGGCCCACGTCTTCCCGTCATCCGCGGATCATGCCAACCTTCGGTCACGCTCGGGCGCCCCGCGCGGCCCGGGTGTGCTCCGCCACCCGCACCGCACGGTCACGCCCGGCTCCGGCCGGCGGCAGAGGGGGTTCCGCATGGCAGGCGTTCCCAGACGGACCGCACTCGCGGTGCTCGGTGCGGGCGCCGTCGGCCTCACCGGGTGCGGCACACCGCTCGACCCGCGGGAGGACGCGGGCGGGATCGCGTTGACCGTCGCGGTCAACGCGATATCCGGAGGCAAGAACTCCGAAGAAGCGGAGTGGATCTCGGAATGGGTGATCCCCCGCTTCGTCCGGGCGCAGCGCGCCCGAGGGGTGGACGTACGCGTCGACTTCGCGCCGAGCGGCCTCGACGACGAGCAGTACAAGACGAAGCTCGCGCTCGACCTGAAGGCCCGTGCGGCACCGGACGTCATGGCCCTCGACGGCATCTGGCTCGGGGAGTTCGCCGAGGCGGAGTACATACGCCCGCTCCGCGACGTGGTGGGCGGTGACTTCGCCGAGTGGCCCGGCTGGCGGCAGATCGACCGGCGGGTGCAGGCGCTCGCCCGCTTCGAGGGCCGCCTGTACGGAATACCGGCGGGCACCGACGCGCGGTTGCTCTTCTACCACAAGCCGCTTTTCCGCAGGGCCGGCCTCCCGGAGGAGTGGAAGCCGCGTAGCTGGGCGGAGATCCTCGACGCGGCCCGCCGCCTCAAGCGCCTCCCCGGTGTCGTCCCGCTCCAGATCAACGCCGGTACCCCGATGGGCGAGGCGACGACGATGCAGGGCGTGCTCCCCCTGCTCACCGGTGCGGGCGGCGCCGTCGCGAAGGGCGACCGCTGGTACGGGGACACTCCGGCGCTCCGCGCGGTCCTCGACTTCTACCGGCGCGTCTACCGCGGCGGCCTCGGCGACCCGAAGTTGCAGCAGGAGGCGAAGGGACGCGACAAGTCCTTCGCCGCCTTCGCCGACGGCAGGCTCGGCATCCTCGCGGAGGGCGACTACTTCTGGCGCGACGTGGTGGCACCGAGGACCGGCACGAGCCCCATGCCGCACCGCGACCGCGAAGTCGGCTACACCCTCTTCCCCGCGCGCGCCCCGGGCGAGGCGCTCGGCGGCCGTGACCACGTCAGCCTCTCCGGCGGCGGCGTGCACGTCCTCAACCCGCACACGCGCCACCCGCAGCAGGCGTTCGAGCTGCTGACCGCCCTCCACTCGGCAGCCGCGCTGCGGGCCCAGCTCGACGGCACCGCCAAGATCACCGAGCGGGACGACGTCAACGCCGCCGTGCTCGACCGGGACCCGATGCTCCGGTTCGCCGCCGACGACGCGATGGCCGTGACCGTCTTCCGCCCGCCGCTCGCCGCGTACACGGAGGTCTCGTCGGCGCTCCAGGAGGCGACGGCGCAGGTGGTGTCGGGCACCGCGCCGAAGCGGGCGGCGGCGGCCTACGGCAGGAGGCTCCAGGAGGTGCTCGGTGGCAGCGACCGGATCGTCGACTGAACCGGAGGAGGGCGCGGCACCGCGCGCCGCACGCAAGCCGCACGAGCAGGACGCCGCGGGGCTCGGGGCACGCCGTGCGCTCGCCTTCGTGGCGCCCGGGCTGCTCGTCGTGGCGCTCTTCCTGGTGCTGCCCGCGCTCTGGACGCTCTACCTCGGCTCCACCGACTACCGTCTCACCGGAATCCCCGCCGTCGACCCGCAGTTCGTCGGCGTGGAGAACCTCACCGACGCGCTCGGCGACGACGGGTTCCTCAACTCCCTCTGGCTGACGCTGCTCTTCGTCGTCGGCTCCGCCGTGCTCGGGCAGGCGATCGGCGGATTCGCGCTCGCGTGGTGGATGCGCGAGCGAACGGGCCCGCTGCGTGCGGTACTCGAGTCGCTGGTGATGCTGGCGTGGATACTGCCGAGTTCGGTGGTGGCCTTCCTCTGGATCGCCTACCTCGACCGCGACGACGGCACCCTCAACGCGCTCCTCCACACCCCGGGAGCGGCGTGGCTCCTCGACCACCCGATGCTCTCGCTCATCGTCTTCAACATCTGGCGCGGTACGGCGTTCTCGATGATGCTCTACAGCGCCGCGCTCGGCAACGTCCCCCGCTCGCACCTGGAGACGGCGAGGCTCGCCGGAGCGGGCCCGCTGCAACAGCTCCGCGACGTCGTCTTCCCCGCCATCCGCGGGCACGTCCTCACCAACCTGCTGCTGATCAGCCTGTGGACGTTCAACGACTTCACGCCGTTCCTCATCACGGCGGGCGGACCCGACGGGCGCAGCGAGACGCTCCCCGTCTTCATCTACCAGACCGCGCTCGGCAGCGGCCAACTCGGCTACGGGGCCGCGCTGTCGTTCCTGATGCTCCTCATCAACCTCGTCGTCGCCGTCGTGTATCTGCGCCTGCTCGGCCGCAAGCGCAAGGAGGAACGCGTCGACGACGCACCGCCCGCGCACGCCCGGCAGGCGGGCGCCGAACGGGAGGTGGACGCATGAGCGGGCCCGTGGGCGCGCTGCTGCGCGGGGTGGCGCGGTACACCCTGCTCGCGCTGGTGCTCGCCTTCTTCGCGCTGCCCATGCTGTGGCTGGCGAGCGCACCCTTCGACCGCAACCCGCGCGTCACCGCCTCGCTGCCGGAGTTCACCCTGGAGAACTTCCGGCGGCTGTGGGAGAACCCCAACGCCGTCAACTCCCTTGCGTCGTCCGTGGTTCTCGCGGTCGGCAGCGCCGTGGTCGTCGTCACGCTCTCCGCGCTCGCCGCCTACGCGCTCAGCCGCGTGCGCATCCCCGGGCGGGACGGGCTGCTCTACCTCCTGCTGCTGCTCTCGTCGATCGTCACCGGCACCGCGGCGATGGTCCCCGTCTTCCTGCTCGCCAGCGAACTCGGCCTCGTCGACTCGTACTCGGGCGTCATCCTCGTCCTCTCCGGCGGGCTGCTGCCGGCCGCGATCTTCATCCTCAAGGACTTCACCGACACCGTGCCGCGCTCCTACGAGGAGTCGGCGCGCGTCTTCGGCGCCTCGCCGCTGCGGGTCCTCCGGGACGTCGTCGTTCCCGTGGTGCGGCCGGGGCTGGCGACCGTCGGCGTGTGGACGGTGGCGCAGGTGTGGGGGAACTTCCTCATTCCGTTCCTGCTGCTGCGCTCGCCCGACAAGTCGCCGGCCGCCGTGGTGATGTACACGTTCTACACCGAGGGCGGACAGCCGGACCTCGCTCTCATCTCCACCTTCTCGCTGCTGTACTCGCTGCCTGTGGTACTGATGTTCCTCTTCGTCAGCCGCCGGTACGGATTCCGCTTCCACGGAGGGATCAAGGCCTGATGCCCGACATCGCACTCAGCCGGATCGGCAAGGTCTACCCGGGGGGCGTCCGTGCTCTCGACGCGCTCGAACTCCACGTGGCGGAAGGGGAGTTCTTCGCGCTGCTCGGCCCTTCGGGGTGCGGCAAGTCGACGCTGCTGCGCACCGTCGCCGGGCTCGAGACCCCGGACGCGGGCAGCGTCAGCGTCGGCGGCCGGGACGTGACCGCGCTGCCTCCGGGCGAGCGCGGACTCGCCATGGTCTTCCAGGACTACGCCCTCTTCCCCCACATGACGGTCGAGGAGAACATCGCCTACCCCTTGAAGCTCCGCAAGGTCGCCCGCCGCGAGCGGAGCGAGAGCGCCGTCCGGACGGCGGCGGAGCTGGGCCTCGAGGAGCTCGCGGCGCGCCGGCCCGCGCAGCTCTCCGGCGGGCAGCAGCAGCGCGCGGCCCTGGCGCGGGCCGTCGCCGCACGGCCCGACGTCCTCCTCCTCGACGAACCGCTCTCCAACCTCGACGCGCGGCTTCGCCTGGAGGCCCGCACCTTCCTCAAGAAGTTCCAGCGCGAACTCGACGTGACCACCGTCTTCGTCACCCACGACCAGGCGGAGGCCCTCGCACTCGCCGACCGGATCGCCGTGATGGAGGACGGTCGCATACGGCAGGTCGGCACCCCGGCCGAGGTCTTCAGGCGGCCGACGAGCACCTTCGTCGCCTCGTTCATCGGGTCGACGCCGATGAACCTGCTGCCGGCCGAACTCTCCGAGGGCGCGGTCCTCGCGGCCGAGTGCCGCCTCCCCCTGCCGTCCGGTGCGCAGGGGCAGGTGGAAGGCGGCGAAGGATTCGTCTACGGCATCCGGCCCGAATACCTCCGCTGGTCCGCTTCGCCGTTGCCGGACGCGCTCGCCGGTACGGTCTCCGTCGTGGAGAACCTCGGCAGCGCGCAGTTGGTGACGATGGAGTGCGGCGGCAGGACGGTGCAGGTCGTGGTCTCCGAGGACCACGATCCCGCACCCGGCGAGCCGGGCTGGGCCGCGCCTCGGAGCGACCGGGCGCTGCTCTACCGCGACGGCGTCCTCGTCGGCGCCGAGGAGAGCAGGGTGCCCGCGTGAAGGGGGCGGTGCACTCCGGCGTGTGGACGATGGAGGAGCGCGCCGCTTCCGTCCTGCGCCCGCTTCCCTTCGAAGTGCCGCGCCAGGCAGGGGCGTTGACGGTCAGCCTCGACCACCCGCGGGGCGCGGGCGTCCTCGATCTCGGTGCGCTGGGGCCGGGAGGCGCCTTCCGCGGGTGGTCGGGCGGTGCCCGCGACGGGTTCACCGTCTCCGAGGAGTGGGCGACCCCCGGTTACCTGCCGGGCCGACTGGCAGGCGACTGGCAGGTGCTGCTGCGGCTCCACCGGGTCCCTCCCGAGGGGCTCCCTTTCGAGGTGCGCGTCGACCTCTCGCGCAGCGCCCCGGCACCGCCCGAAGAAGAGTTGCCCGACCCGTTCCCGATCGGCGACCGGCCGGTGCGCCGGAGGCTCCCCGCGCGCGAGGGCGCACGCTGGTTCGCGGGGGACCTGCACGCGCACACCGTGCACAGCGACGGCTCCCTCGGCGTGGACGAGCTCGCGCGGCTCGCCGCGTCGCGCGGCCTCGACTTCCTCGCCGTCACCGACCACAACACGGTCAGCCACCACGCGCACCTGCCGGAGGCGGCCCGGCGGCAGTCCATCACGCTCCTCCCCGGGCAGGAGGTCACCACCGACCTCGGCCACGCCAACGCGTTCGGGGACATCGGATGGGTCGACTTCCGCACGGACGCCGGCAGTTGGTTCGCGCACGCGGAGTCCGCGGGCGGCGTCCTCTCCGTCAACCATCCGCTCGCCGCCGACTGCGCCTGGGAGCTGCCGTTCACCGGACGCAGGCCGCGCCACGCCGAGGTGTGGCACCACAGCTGGTTCGACAGGCGGCACGGGGCACCGCTGGCGTGGGCGGGCGCCTGGCTCGGCGGAGAGACCCTCGTGCCGCTGGGAGGCAGCGACTTCCACCGCCCCGAGGAGGGCCGCCCTCCCGGGCAGCCGACGACCTGGGTACTCGCCGAGGAGAACACCCCCGAGGCACTGCTGGCGGCGCTTGCGGCAGGCCGTACGGCGGTCAGCCGGGACCTCGCCGGACCTCTTCTCCTGCGCGACGGCGGGGAGTTGACCGCACTCGACGCCGAAGACACCGTCCTCGTGCGCCCCGACGGAGAGCGCACGGTCGTCCGGCGGGGGCACGCGGTGTTCCCCGCGGGCGAGGGGATGCACCGGCTGGAGCGGTACGACTGCGAGACGGTGGCGCTCTGCGGGTGAGCACGGCGGCCGCTCTCGGACGGTGAGCAACTTCCGCACGGGCCAACGGCGTCGGGCCCGCCACCGTGACACGTACGCACGTCGTCGGACGGGGCGCGTCCCGAGCCGGTCGGACTCCGAGCGGCCACCCCTTGATCAACAATCCCCGGCTGACGCACCCTGGAGAGCCAGCCAGGCCCCGACGCGGGCCGGAGCAGGAAGGACCGCCGCATGCCGCACCCTGCCGCCTCGCCCTCCCCCTCCGACTCCTCCTCAGCGGGGCCGCGCCGCCCCCGGCTGCGGGTGGCCGTCGCCGGACTCGGCGCCGTAGCGCGCACCGCACACCTGCCGCTGCTGGAGCGCCGGCGGGACCTCTTCCAGGTCTCCGCGCTCTGCGACCTCTCCCGCAGCGCGCTCGACGACGTCGGCACCCGCCACGGCGTACCGCCCGGCAGGCGCCACACCTCGCTCGCCCAACTCCTCGCCGCCGGAGGCTTCGACGCGCTGATCCTGCTCACCTCCGGCTCGCACGGCGCGGACGCCGCTTCGGTACTCCGGGCCGGGTACCCGGTGCTCTGCGAGAAGCCCCTCGCCTTCACCAGGGCCGAAGTGCGCGAGGTCGCCTCCGCCGAGCGGGCGGCGGGGGAAGGGCCGCGGCTGATGGTGGGCTACATGAAGCAGTACGACCCGGCCGCCGTGCGCCTGAGCGAGTTGCTCAAGGACGCGGGCGGCCCCGGCGCCGTTCGCTCGGTCGAGGTGTGCGTTCTGCACCCCACGAGCGGCGCCCAGTTGGCGTTCGCACGGCTGCCGCGCACCGGCGGAGACGTCCCCGACGGAGAGCTGGGCGCGCTCCGCAGCCGGGACGACTCGCTCGTCGAGGAAGCTCTGGGCCCCCTGGCGTCCGAACGGATGCGCGCCCTGTACGGCATCGTCAACTCCTCGGTCTGCCACGAGCTTTCGCTGCTCCGGCAGATCGACGGTCCCCCCGAGGGCGTCGAGTTCGCCGCCGCCTGGGCCGACGAAGGCGAGGCCACCGGTTCACTCGCGCTCGACGGCCGTCTCCCCAGCGGCGGACGGTACGCGGTGCGCTGGCACTTCCTCCCCGAGCACGCCGCCTACCGCGAGACCGTCCGCGTCCACCACGAGCAGGGCTCGCTCGAACTCGCCTTCCCCAGCCCTTACTTGATGAACGCGCCGACCGTGCTGACGGAGACCTCCGCGGTGGGCGGCGGGGAGCACCGCGCGGAGTTCCGTTCCGTCGCGGAGGCGTTCGAGGAAGAGTTGGTCGCCTTCCACGCGATGGCCGTCGACGGGGTACCGCCGCGCACCGGGGCCGAGGGGGCCGCGGCCGACGTCGCCACGGCTCAGCAGGCCGTCGCCGCGCTCGCCGCCCGGGAGGGTTCGCCCTGCGGCGGGGAGGCCGGCCACTACCTGCGGAGGTGACGCGTCAGAGCTTGCGGGCGACGCCGACGTAGCCGTGCTCCGCGACCTTTTCCGTACCGGACGGCTCCCCCAACTCGGGTCGCCAGGACGCCGGGTCGGAGACGAGCCCGGGGTCGACGAGCTCCGTCCCGGCGAAGAAGCGGAGGATTTCGGCGCGGCTGCGCAGCGCGAGGCGGATGCCGCCCTCGCCGTAGTGGTCCCGCGCGCGTTCGGCGCCCTCGGGGGCGAAGTCGCCGGTTCCGTGGGAGAGGACGAGGAGACTGCCGGGCGCGAGCGCCTCGCGGTACCTGGCGACGAGTTCGTGTGCGCCGTCCTCGTCGGGGACGAAGTGGAGGCAGGCGAGGAGGGAGAGCGCCACGGGTTGGGAGAAGTCGAGGAACTCCCGCGCCTGGGAGAGGATCGGCCCCGGCTCCCTGACGTCGGCCTGGAGGTACTCGGTGACGCCCTCGGGGCTGCTGCGCAGGAGCGTCGCGGCGTGCGCGAGGACGATGGGGTCGTTGTCCGCGTAGACGACGCGGCTCGCCGGCTCGGCACGCTGGGCGATCTGGTGGAGGTTGGGCTCCGTCGGGATGCCGGTGCCGAGGTCGAGGAACTGGTGCACCCCGTTGCCGACGGCCCATCGGACGGCGCGGTGCATGAAGGCGCGGTTGAGCCGGACGCTGGAGACGACCCGGGGGTCGATCGCGACCATGCGGCGGGCGAGTTCCTCGTCGGCCGGGTGGTTGCTGCGGCCGCCGAGGAGCCAGTCGTAGACGCGCGCGGGGTGCGGGCGGCTGGTGTCGATGGTGTAGTCGGCGGCGGTGGGGCCGTCCTGATGCTGCGCGGCCGCGGGGTCGTCGCGCCCGTCCTGTGCGGTCATGCGTCGCTCCGGTGGTGTGCTCCCCGCGGCGGCGGGGGTCTGGAGAGCTCAGGGGTGGGTGGCCGCGCAGTGCGGTCGCAGGCCCGGGCGCCCGGGAGGCAGCCGGGCGCCCGGGGGCGCTTCAGGAGATCAGGAAGTCCGCCTCACCGGACTTGGCTCCCTGGAGGAAGGCGGTGATCTCACCGTGGGTGTAGATCAGGGCGGGGCCTTCGGGATCGGTTGACTGGCGCAGGGCGACGCGGCCGTCGTGCAGCTTCATAGCCTCCACGCAGTTGCCGCCGTTGCCGCCGCTCCACGGCTTGCGCCAGCCCTCGTTGCCGAGGTCGCGGGCGCACATGCCGTTGTATATGCCGTCCATTAGAGCTCCTTGCGGAAATCCTCCAGGATTTCCCTTGTGCGTCGTGCTGTTGCAGCCTGGGTCGACATGCGGTCCAGGACTTCCAGGTGGGATGCGACTTCGGACCGCTCCTCCAGGTAGACGGCGCCGGTCAGGTACTCCACGTACACCATGTCGGGGAGTTCGGCCAGTTCGAAGCGGAAGAGGACGAACGGCCCGTACGTCCCCGGGTGGTGACCCGCTGCGAACTCGGCTATCTGCAACGTGATCCGGGGGTTCTCCGTGGCCTCCAGAAGGCGCTCGACCTGGGCGGCCATCACTCCCGGACCGCCCGCCGGACGGCGCAGCACGGTCTCGTCCATCAGCACCCACAGCCGGGGCCCGTCCTCGGCGGCGAGGAGGTTCTGCCGCTCCATACGGAGAGCCACGTACCGCTCGATGTCGTCCGGCTTCGTCTGGCCGACGGCTCCGCTGCGCAGCACGGCGCGGGCGTAGTCCTCGGTCTGGAGCAGACCGGGGACGAAGTGCGGTTCATAGGCGCGGAGCAGACTGGCCGCACCCTCCAGGCTGACATGGACGCTGAACCAGCCGGGGAGCACGTCGTGGAACCGCTGCCACCAGCCCGGTCGGTTCGCCTCCTGGGTGAGGCTGACGAACCCCTCGATGTCGGCGGGGTCTTGGACGCCGTACGTCTCCAGGAGCGCCTTGACATACGGAATCTTGAGCGAGACCTCCGCCGTCTCCATGCGCCGCACGGTCGCCGGGGCCACGTGGAGCACCCGGGCGGCGTCCTCCCGCTTCAGGCCGGCGCGCTCGCGCAACTGCTGAAGCCTTCTACCGAGGACGAGTTGGCCGACCGTAGGGGCGGACCTGGGCTCACTCACCCGGAACCTCCCGCGGCGCTTGCGTCGTGCTCATGTCGGCAGTGTGCCACGCCGCTCAGAGAACCGAACACCCTGCACCTGTAACTCTGAAAATTTCACAGTGGGCCTTGCCAACTGAACCTGACCGCAGGGATAGTGACGGGGTGCGGACGGCCCCCACCGTCTCCACTGCGGTGCGGTCCGAGCCCGCTCCGCCCCCGGCACTCCCACCGTTAGGACCCGCGGCCGTGGCACCCGGTTACACCATGCTTCCCCACTCCGGCAGCACCGCCGTGCCGGCCGGCCGGCAGGCCGACGCACACGCGGAGCAGCGTCGCGAGGCGTTCGAACTCCCCTCCTGTGCCTCCTCCGTCGCCGAGGCGCGGCACCGTACGTTAAGTCGTCTCGCGGCGTGGTGCGTCCAGGAGGAGACGAGGGACAACGCCGCCCTCATACTCTCCGAGCTCTTCACCAACGCCGTTGTGCACAGCGCCTGTTCGACCGTGCTCTGCGAACTCGTCGACGATCGGCAGCGGCAGCGGCTCCAGGTACGGGTCCGCGGCGGGCAGGGCTGCGGCGCGCCCGAACCGGGACGCCTCGCACCGGAGGAGGAGCACGGACGCGGGCTGATGCTCGTCGAGGCGCTCAGCACGGCCTGGGGGATAGAGGACGGCGGCCAGGAGCGCGGATGGTCGGTGTGGGCCCACCTGACACGCCCCGGGGACCGCCCGTGAAGCGCCCAGCTCCCCGCACGGGAGGCCCGGCGGCAGCCGCCGCGTCGCCCGCGCGTCCCGTCAACCGCCCTCCGGCAGAAGCACGTTGTCGATGAACACACTTCCGCTCGACCTGCTCGCCCGGCTCTCCAAAGAGCGCGCAAACCGCCGCCCCCGCGCCGGCACCGAGTCCGCACCGCTGCGCCTACCGGTCCCCCAGGGCTTCAACGCCCCGCTCGGACACGACGCCGTCGGTGTCGACGCCGCCTACGGCGAACGCATCAGGCGCAGCCTCCCGCGCGTCGGCTGCATCTACGCCCAACGCGGCACATGGTGGTGGCTCGTCCCCGCGCAGGCCGAGATAGGCCTCGACTGGCGGCCCGTCGCCGACTATTCGGTCGGCGCACTCATCGCCCCCGGACGCGGCGACGGCGACCTCCCGCGGCTGCTCCACCTGCCGAAGGACACCGTCCCCTACACCCACCCGCTGCTCCTCTACATCGCCGCGTGCCGCGCGGTCGGCGTCGAGCCGGTGTGGTCGAAGCCGTAGGAGTCGACGCGCCTGGTGAGGCGGCGCGTTGCAGGACCCTGGGCACATGCGGTGTTGGGGGATGTCGATCCGGGCGCCCGTGTCTCCCGCCCGCAGGGCGGTCACCCCAGGCAGTCGGCCGGACCGTACGGGCGCCGACCATGATCAGCCGGACGGAACCTCAGGGTTGCACGGCTTGCCGCACCATGGCGGCGAAGTCGTCACAGGGCTCGGGGTCGTCCCCGTCGCCCGGCCACCACTCGTACGCGGTCCACTCGCCGTCCTCCCTGGCGCTGTCGGCATGCAGCAGCCAGTAGCAGCCGCTGCCGCCGTTGTCGTCGGCAATCAGCAGGCACCGCTTGAGTATGGCGAAGTACTCGGCGAACGTGCCGCTTTCCGACCATATGCGCATGAGGTCGGCGGCCAGATCGGCGAACCAGCCGATCTCCCCGACCCGGAACGGGTCGACGGGACCCAGGTTCTCCCAGCCGTCGGTGACCTGGAGGAAGTTGCGGTAGGAGGGAGGAAGCCTCACTCCGAGCCGCTCCTCTGCGGCCACGATCGCTTCCTCACCTGCCGGTTCGGCGCCTGCCCACCCGGCGTCCAGCCGCTCCTGGCTGATGACCATCCGGTGTTCCTCGATGGCCTCACGGACCTCGTCCGAGTCGATGTTCCTGGCGTTGTACTCGTCGAGGAACGCGCGCCATTCCGCGACCGTCAGGGGCGAAGGGGTCGTCATACCTGAACTCCGTTGCTGCGTGTGGTGGGTCTCGGACAGCCTTGCACGGCCCACTGACAACCGGAGCGCGTGCCGACCCGGCCCTCCGCAACCGCCGCTCCCGAAGGGGCGCGGTCTGCGGCAG
>NZ_AJTQ01000277.1 GCF_000262345.1 Streptomyces xiaopingdaonensis
CACGGGTCGCCACTGACCCAAGCCGTCAGGAACTACACTCCGTAGGCGCACAGTTGGACCACGCCAGCGGCGCCGCCGGCATCGGCCGCCACCCGGGATCACAACGCCACGAGCCGGACCTCGGTCGCCTTCACCGCGGCGTACACCCGCTCCCCGTCGCCGAGTTCGAGTTCCGCCGCCGCCTGCGGTGTCACCTCGGCGATGACGTCCGGCCCCCCGTCGGTGCCGACGAGCACCCGGAGTCTGCTGCCGGCGGCGGTGACCTCCCGGACGGTACCGGCCCAGACGTTCCGCGGGCTGCCGCCCGGCCGCTCCCGGTGGAGCGAGACGGCCTCGGGCCCCACGACGGCGAGCGCCCGCCCGCCCTCCGGCAGCGGTTCGGAGGCCGACAGGCGTGCGCCGCCGTCCAGTTCCACGCCGTGCGGGGTGGCCGCTCCCGGCCACGCGTTGCGGCCGAGCATCCGCGCGACCCACGGGGAGCGCGGGTGGCGGCTCACCTCGGAGGGCACGTCGTGCTGGACGGGGCGGCCGTCCTCCAGTACCAGGATGCGGTCGGCGAGCGACACGGCCTCCACCGGGTCGTGGGTCACCAGCAGGCAGACGCCGCCGAAGCCGCCGAGGTGGCGGCGGAGCGCCTGGCGCACGCGCGCCCTCGTCGTCTGGTCGAGCGCGGCGAGCGGCTCGTCGAGGAGGAGGAGCCGCGGGCGCGACGCG
>NZ_AJTQ01000278.1 GCF_000262345.1 Streptomyces xiaopingdaonensis
CGCGTTGCGCCTGCCCGCCCGAGAGCTGCGCCGGCTTCCGCGCCGCCAAGTGCCCGACGCCGAGCTGCCGGAGCCAGCCGTACGCTTCCTCGTGAGCCTCGCGCCGGCGTACGCCCTGAGCCCGCAAGCCGTACGCGGTGTTGGCGAGCGCCGACTGGTGCGGAAAGAGCGCACCGTCCTGTGGCACCCACGCGATCCCTCGCCGGTGCGGAGGCGCGCCGCCCACCTCGTCGGGGCCGAGGCCGATCCGGGCACGGGAGCGTCTGGTGAGCCCGAGCAGCGCGCGGAGCAGCGTCGTCTTGCCGGCTCCGTTGGGCCCGACGACGGCGACCGTCGTACCGGGCGCGACGTCCAACGCCACCTCGGTGAACCCCGTCACCTCGGCCCGGAAGGGCCAACTCCGCCCAGGTGCGGCGGACTTCCCGGGGAGCGCCTCGTCCGGCACGTCCTCCTCCGCGCCCTCCGTCCCGGCGCGCAGTCCCCGGTCGCCGCCCGCCCCCTGGAGCCACCGTCCCCGCAGCACCACGAGCACCGCCATGGCGACCACGAGCAGGAGAAGCGAGACGGAGGTCGCCGCCTCCGGGTCCTCCTGGAGGAGCAGGTAGACGCGGAGCGGGAGGGTCTGCGTCGTCTCGGGCAGGTTCCCCGCGAAGGTGATCGTCGCGCCGAACTCCCCCAGCGCGCGCGCCCAGGTGAGAGCGGCGCCCGCGGCGAGACCCGGCGCGACCATGGGGAGCGTGACGGTGGCGAAGACCCGTACGGGCGAGGCGCCGAGCGAGGCGGCCGTCTCCTCGTAGCGCGGGCTCAGCCCGTTCAGCGCGCCCTCCAGGCTGATCACGAGGAACGGCATCGAGACGAAGGTCGCGGCCACCACCGCGCCCGAGGTGTGGAACGGCAGCACCACCCCGAACGTCTCCTCCAGGAGCGGGCCGACGAGCCCGCGCCGCCCGAACCCCAGCAGCAGCGCCACTCCCCCGACGGTCGGGGGCAGCACCATCGGCAGCAGCACGAGCGACCGCACCAGCGCCTTGCCGCGGAACTCGACGCGGGCCAGCAGCCACGCCAGCGGCACACCGAGCACCAGCGAGAGGCCGAGCGCCCAGGCGGAGACGACGAGGGAGAGCCGCAGCGCCTCCAGGGACTCCGCACTCGTCAGGTGCTCGGCGAGCCGGGACCACCGGGTACGCGCCAGGATGCCGAGGAGCGGCAGCAGCAGGAAGACGACGGCGAGCGCGGCGGGGAGCGCCAGCGTGAGGGGCGTACGCGTCAGGAGCCGCCTCATACGTAACGGCCCCCTCGTGCCGCCGGGCGCACTGGTATCGGTGTCACGGCTTCTGGAAGCCCGCTTGCCGCAGCAGCCCCTGCGCCTTCGCGCCGCCCAGCCACTTCACGAACTCCTGTGCTTCGGCCTCGTGCTGGGGCTTGTCGAGCACGGCGGCCGGGTAGTCGGCGACGGCGTTCTCCTGGTCGGGGATCTCGATCGCGGAGACCTTCTCCGGTGCCGTCGTCGCGTCCGTCCGGTAGACGACCCCCGCGTCGGCCTCGCCGAGGCGGACCTTGCTGAGGACGGCACGGACGTCCGACTCCTGCGAGACCGGCTTCACCTGGAGGTCCTGCGCGTCGAGCACCTCCCGGCTGTACCGGCCGACGGGCACCTCGGGGGCGGCGAGCACCACCTTGAGCCGCTCGTCTGCGAGGTCGCCGAGCTCCCCGACGTCCTGCGGGTTGCCCTTGCGCACGGCGATCACCAGGCGGTTCTTCGCGATGACGGAAGGTTTCGCCGTCTCGTCCCCCAGCCCGTCCATCGTCTCGGTGTCGGCGGTCACCACGACGTCGGCCGGTGCTCCCTGCTTCACCTGGGACGCCAGCTCCTGGGAGCCGGCGAAGGAGAACCGCACCTTCCAGCCCGGGTGGTCCTTCTCGTACGCGGCGCCGGCCTCCTTGAAGACGTCGGTGAGGGAGGCGGCGGCGAGCACGGTGAGGGTCCCGCCTCCGGAAGAGGCGGAGTCCGTCTCGTCGCCGTTCCCGCAGGCAGCGAGCGGCACGAGCAGGGCGGCGGCGGAGAGTGCGACGGTGGTGCGTACGGCACGGCGGGGGGCGGGCATCGGAGCTCCTCCTGGACGAGGCGGTCGGGTTCGAACTGGGCGCCGTGGCGCGCGACTCGGCGCGGTGCGGGGACCTCACGCCGGCGCACGCCCGCTCCGGTCAGGCGCGGTCGACGTGCACGTTGGTCGCCTTCACGCGGGCGGTGGCCTGCATCCCCACCTCCAGGCCCAGCTCCTCGACCGACTCGCGGGTCACGAGCGAGACGAGGCGGTGGGGGCCCGCCTGGATCTCCACCTGGGCGGAGACATCGCCCACCCGCACGGCGGTGACGATGCCGGGGAAGGCGTTCCGGACCGAGGTGAAGGACTCCTCCTCGGCGTCGTTCTGCGCCGACTCGGTGGCGAACTCCGCGAGGTCCTGCCCGTCGACGACGCGCTTGCCCCCGTCGTCGCGCCGAGTGGCGAACCTTCCCGCGTCGGCCCAGCGCCGTGCGGTGTCGCTGCTGACGCCGAGCAGCCGCGCGGCCTGACCGATCGTGTAGGACTGCATGTGCGCCAATCTACGGCGGACGAGTTGGCATCTGCAAGATGGATAAGGTTGACCTGCTGGCACATGCGTCTCACTGAACCGCCCCTCGCGCAGTGCGCCGTCGCCGGGCATGTCCGCAACTTCCGGGACCGCAACCGATCTCGGTGATCGGCGACCGCGCCACGCGAAGGCACGTCGAACTCACCCTCGTACAGGGGGAGATACACGGGGAGCGACGGGGTAGGCCGTCGGTTATTGTCATGGCTTCGCCACGGGCGGGCCCGGTGGTCCGCCCCGAAGACGAGAGGACCCCCCACATGAGAAGACGTCTGGCACTCGGCGCAGCAGGCGCGGTCACCGCTCTCGCGCTCGGCCTCGGCGGCACGGCGGCGCACGCGGGACAGGTCGACGAATCCCCCGGCGCGCTCGCCAAACTCAGCCACTCGCAGGCGACCTCCAAGTTCGAGGCGGCGGGCATCACTTGGAGCTCCAGCGGTGGCTGCTCCGACCGGAACACCTCGACGTGCACCTCGTTCGACCAGGTGAACTCCGCGACGGTGGACGGCGTGATCACGCTCAAGAGCGCGAGCGGCTGCTCCATCAACCTCACGGGCGGCACGGAGACGGGGCACGCGGACGGCACCTACAGCCACTGGAACGGCTACAAGGTCGACTTCAGCCTGAGCAACTGCCTCGAGAACTACATCACGGGCACCTTCACCTCCATCGGCGGCTCCAAGTGGGAGTCCGGCAGCGGGAACATCTATTACCGCGAGGGCAACCACTGGGACGTCACTTACCACAACTGCGGCGGCTGCTGAGACCGCACGGTCGCGGGCACCCGCCTGTCCGTCTCGTGCCGTGCACGCAGGCACGGCACGAGACGGACGCCGCATGGACCCGACCTCGACGCGCCGGGCCCGACCGGCGGTTCAGCGCGCGGGCCGCGGGCTCAGGAGCGCGCGATCCGCTCCTCGAAGCCGGCGAGCGCCACCTCGTGGTCCCACTGCGCCTGCGCCTTGGGGCTGGAGGCGAGCAGCTCCCGACAACCGGCCGACGGGGCGCCCCCGTTGAACATGCTGCCGGCGCAGGCCCGCGCGGGGCGGTAGTCGTCCCGCGCGCGCCACAGACTCGCCCCCGGCAGGAACGAGTGCTCCAGGGAGGCACGGGTCGAGGTGCGCAACTCGCGGTAGGTGAAGCCGTGTTCGACGGCGGCGCGTACGTACTCGTGGGTCAGGTCGATCCGCGAGACGCCGGGGTCGTCGGTGGAGAGGACAACGGGGACCCGGGCGTCGAGGTAGCGGCGGATGGGGTGCTCGTCGCCGCAGACGCCGAGGATCTGGCAGTTGCTGGTGAGCGGCGACTCCAGCGCGACGTGCCGTGCGGCCATCCGCTTGAGGAGCCGCCTGTGATCGTCCTCGTGGACGAGGTCCACACCGTGTCCGATGCGTTCGGCGCCCGCCGTGCGCACCGCGTCGTCGATGTGGAAGCGCAGATCCCCGGGCTTGACAAGGCCCGGAGTCAACTCGCCCGCGTGCAGAGCGACATGGACACCCGGGTACTGCTTCCGCAGTGCGCCCACCATGCGCATCTGGAGTCGGTAGTCGCGCAGGGCCAGCGGTGAGTCCTCCGCCTGCGCGAGGTTCACGCCGACGAACCTGCCGTCCCGCTTGGCGAGTTCGAAACCGGCGAGCAGCCGCGCGAAGACCGTCTTCGGCTCGGCGGCCCGCCCGACCTGGACGAGGAAGCGGAGCCGGGTGGCACACGCCCGGTGCGCCTTCGACGTCCCGCAGCCGAGGGCCGAGCGGTACTCGTCGAGCTCGCTGTCGGTGTTCTGCCGGGCCTGGCGCACGAAGGTGCCCATGGCGGGGTCGGCGAGCAACTGCCGGCGCATCGCCTGGAGATCGTCGTCCCAGCGGGCGTGCGAGATGACGTCTCCGATCGCGGGCCCGGCGGGGAAGAACATGGTCTCCAGGTACCGCTGGTTCTCCCCGGCGGCCACCTTCGCCACCTCGGCGAGGAGTTCGCCCCGGTGCTCGTGGGTGACGGCGCCGAACTTGCCGAAGGTGGCGAAGAAGTGGTCGTGGCCGCTCTCGTCGAGCTTGCGCTCCGTGGCGCCCGCCGAGTTCTGGTACTCCTCCATCGACCACGCGGCGATCGTCGCCCGCCGGAACTCCGCGTCGTCGACGGCGTCCTGAGCGGGGCGGGCACCTTCGCCGCACGGAGCCTTGACGGCCTTGTGGGTGGCGGTCTCGATGCACAGTCCGCGCTTGGCGGCGAGGGCGACGAGCGCCTCGGTCGGGACGGCGCCCGAGAGGTGGTTGTGGAGGTCACCGCCCTTCGGCAGCCCTTCGAGGAACCTGCGCAGCCCGGCCTCGTCACCCCTGAGGTTCTCAAGCCGGGCCGCGGTGGCGGCGGTTGCGTCGGCGCGGTGCTCCTTGGCCTTCTCCTCCGGCAGCGGCACGAACCGCCCGGGCGCCGCCGCCGCGGGCACCGAGGCGAGGACGATGCCGGCTGCGGCCAAGGCACCGGCACGGCGCAGGAGCACGGCCCTGCGGGGCACGGTGGCGGGGCGGGCGGTGGGGCCGGCCGGCGGGCGGCTTCGGGACACGGGACCTCCGAGGGTGGAGAGACGTCGGCCGCCACGGGCAGGGCCCGGTCGGCGGCGAGGGGCCGCGCCTGCCGCCCCGAGGGGCGGCAGGCGCCGTCGCACATCCTCAACGCACCTCCGCCGTCGGCCTGTTCACCACGCCGCAACACCACTCGTTCGAGCGAGCGGAGACAGGCACCGGCTGTCTCCGGAACTCCCGCCGCGCGCCCGTCACTTCAGCAGCCTCAGCAAATGGACGCACGCCTCGTGCTCGGTCCTGTGCCGGGTGACCGGGTGGTGGAGGCCCCGCTCGTAGACGCCCGTCTCCCAGCGTCCGTCGTGGCCGCGCCTCAGGTAGAGGAAGTCCGGTGGTGTGGGCGTCGGTTGGTGGACGCCCTCGATGACGTAGTAGCCGTCCGGAACGCCGACGGCGCTGAGGGCGGCGCGCAGGTCCCTGCGGTCCACGGTTCAGGTGTTCCCTCCGGATCGATTCACCTCAACGAGGTACCCGTGCTCGAGCAGCCACTTGACGTTGAGTCGCTCCCCCTCCCCCGGGTCGAGAAGGGCGGCGTCGAGCTTGATCTGCTGCCCGCCTCCCGGCTGCTCGAACCAGGGGGCGATGGCGCCCTGCCAGACGGCGAAGGGCCGCACGACACGGTAGACGCGGTAGTCGCAAGGCCGGCTGTTGTCCCGGGTGTTGAGGTTCTGCGGGGGCAGCGCCCGCTTCGCGTACGGGTCGCCCGCGGGGGCGAGGAAGCCGCCGAACTCCGAGCCGAAGCGGTCGAGGAGGGCGCCCGGGCGCAGCGCCAGCCTGTGGCGGTCCACCTCGCCGTTGACCTCGGCGAACCCGTCGTTCGGCGGGTACTTCCAACCGCCGCCGTCGGCCGGACCTTCCCAGTACTTCCGCAGAAAGTCGGCGGGCGCGAGGCCGCCCGTGCGGTCGTACCCGTCGAGGAGCGGGCCGACGGGGCGTTGCCACGCGGCGGGCAGGCGCTCAGGGCCCAGCCGCGCGTCCCCGAGGAAACGGCCGGTGCACAACCCGTGCGGTACGCCTGCGGGGGCGAGTTGCTGCCCCGCGTGCGTCAGGCGCTGGGGCGGCAGGGGGAGTCGTTCATCGGCGTGGGCCGTGGGGGCGGCGAGGACCGTGCTCGCGGTTGCCAGGGCGGCGAGCGCGGTGAGTACGGAGCGGACGGGGTGGAAGCGGCTCACGCGGCGGCTCCTTGCGATAGTACGTTCTTGACCGACGCACCGTAGTGGATCGCACGCACTGTGTAGTCACGCTCGGGCCGCCGGGTCCCGCTTCCCTGCAAGGGCGTTGGGGTATGCGCGTTCCCCTCGAGCCGAGCGCTCGGCTGGGGCTCCGCCGGGAGCCTCACAGATCGCAGCTCCCAACCACCCGCGCTTCACCGGGAGTCGTGCAGCAGAACGGCCCCGCCCCGAGACACCCCGGGACGGGGCCGTACGTGACCGCTGCGGACTCAGCGCTCCTCGCGCTCGTCGACGATGCGCTTGATCTTGCCGACGGACCGCTCCAGCGTCTCCGGGTCGACGACGTCCACCTGGACGCTCACCCCTGCACCCTCCTTGACCCCCTTGACGATGGCGGCCGTCGCCGCCTCCCGGTCGGCCGTGGACGCGTCGCGGCGGGCCTCGACCCGGACCGTGAGGTGGTCCATGCGCCCCCGGCTGCTGAGACGCAGTTGGAAGTGGGGCGCCACGGCCGGGGTCCGCAGGAGTATCTCCTCGACCTGGCTGGGGAAAAGGTTGACGCCGCGCAGGATGATCATGTCGTCGCTGCGCCCCGTGACCTTCTGCATCCTGCGGAAGGGGCTCCGGGCCGTTCCCGGCAGCAGCCGCGTGAGGTCGCGGGTGCGGTAGCGGATCACGGGCATCGCCTGCTTGGTGAGCGAGGTGAGGACCAACTCGCCCTCCTCGCCGTCGGGAAGGGACTCGCCCGTGATCGGGTCGACGACCTCGGGGAAGAAGTGGTCCTCCCATACGTGGAGTCCGTCCTTGGTCTCCACGCACTCCTGCGCGACGCCGGGGCCCGCGAGTTCGGAGAGGCCGTAGATGTCCACGGCGTGGATGTCGAGCCGCTCCTCCATCTCCGCGCGCATGCCCTCCGTCCACGGCTCGGCGCCGAAGATGCCGACCCGCAGCGAGGAGTTCCGCGGGTCGATGCCCTGGCGCTCGAACTCGTCGAGGAGGGTGAGCATGTAGGAGGGGGTGACCATGATGATCTCGGGCTCGAAGTCCGTGATGATCTGCACCTGCCGCGCCGTCATCCCACCGGACGCCGGTATGACGGTGCAGCCTGCGCGCTCGGCACCGTAGTGCGCGCCGAGGCCGCCGGTGAAGAGGCCGTAGCCGTACGAGATGTGGACCTTGTGTCCCGGGCGTCCGCCCGCGGCGCGGATCGAACGGGCCATGACGTCGGCCCAGTCGGAGAGGTCCTTCTCGGTGTAGCCGACGACGGTGGGTACGCCCGTCGTACCGCTGGAGGCGTGGAGTCTGCGGACGTCCTCGCCGGGGACGGCGAACATGCCGAACGGGTAGTTGCCGCGCAGGTCGGCCTTGGTGGTGAAAGGGAAGCGGGCGAGGTCGGCGGGGGTGGCGAGGTCCTCAGGGCGCACCCCTGCGGCGTCGAACTCCGCGCGGTAGTGGGGGACATGGTCGTAGACGCGTCGCAACACATCGGCGAGTCGCTCGCGTTGGAGCTCGGCGAGCCCCTCGGCGGTCAACCGCTCGCCTTCGTCGAGGAGTTCAGGAGGAAGCGGAGGTCCAGGTGCCCGTCGCACGATCGCCGGTGCCCCCGCCTGCGTGCTGCTCATTTCTCCTCCACACCTCGGAGCGCACGGCTGCGCCCGCGGAACTCCGCGATGACGTCGGCGCCGCGCGCAATGCTGACGTCGTAGATGCCGCTCCGGCCGTACCTGGTGCGCTCCCTGGCCACCGCCCGCAGCTCGTCCCCCTGCTTCGCCGGCGCGATGAAGTTGATCTCTGCGCCGGAGGCGACGGTCACCGGGCCGTGGCTGTTGCAGGCACACGCGAACGCGGTGTCCGCCAGGAGGAAGAGGTAGCCGCCGTGGGCGATGCGGTGGCCGTTGACCATCGTCGCCGTGACGGTCATCGTCGCGACGGCGAACCCCTCGCCGGAATCGCCGAGTTCGATACCGAGGTGCCGGGACGCCGTGTCGGCTTCGAACATCCTGCGGACCGGGTCCGGAACTGCGCCCATGCGATGTGCCATCCGTGGTTCGACTGACCTGTACTGCCCTTGTTGACCGACCGACCATTCGGTTAGTGTTTCGGCGCCGTTAAGTAATTCAGCATCCGACCTGGCTGTCAAGGGGTTGAGTACATGTCCGAGCAGGTACCGACGGGCGGCGAGTTCTTCGCACGCCACAGCGCGCTGCTGAACGAAGCGGCGGCCGCGGCCGAGAGCCGGGAGTTCTTCAACCCGTACAAGGAGTCGCCCAGTCCCCGGGTCTACGGCGAGGAGGCACCGAAGGCGGGCGAGGCGGCGTTCAAGGCCCTGCTCGACCGGGAGTTCGCGCTCCCGGGCCACCCGGGGACCGGCACCGTCGCACCGACCGAGACCTCCCCCTACGGGTTCCCGCTCGGCGTCGGCTACCCCAGGGTGACGCCCGACGAGGCGATCGCGGCCACGAGGGCCGCGGCGGGCCCGTGGCGCGACACCACCCCCGACGTGCGTGCCGGCGTCGCCGCCGAGATCCTCGGCCGTCTCAACGCGGCGAGCTTCGAGATCGCGCACGCCGTCCATCACACCACGGGCCAGGCCTTCGTGATGGCCTTTCAGGCGGGTGGCCCGAACGCCCAGGAGCGCGGCCTCGAAGCGGTCACCTACGCGTGGGTCGAGCAGCGGCGCCTGCCGCGCACGGCACGCTGGACCAAGCCCCAGCGCAAGGGTGAACCGCTGGTGCTCGACAAGAAGTTCACCCCCGTCGGCCACGGCGTCGCGCTCCTCGTCGCCTGCAACACCTTCCCCACCTGGAACGGCTACCCGGGGCTCTTCGCCAGCCTCGTCGCCGGCAACCCGGTCGTCGTCAAGCCGCACCCGGGCGCCGTGCTTCCGCTCGCCGTCACGGTGCGGGTCGCCCGCGAGGTGCTCGCGGAGGCCGGGTTCGATCCGAACGTCGTGGTCCTCGCCGCCGAAGGGCACGACGACCGCACCGCCGCCGAGTACGCCGTGCGCCCCGAGGTCCGCATCGTCGACTTCACCGGCTCGACCGCCTTCGGCAACTGGCTGGAGGGCAACGCCCGGCAGGCCCGCGTCTTCACCGAGAAGGCCGGGCTCAACACCGTCGTCGTCGACTCCACCGACGACTACCGCGGCATGCTCGGCAACCTCGCCTTCTCCCTCTCGCTCTACAGCGGCCAGATGTGCACCACGCCGCAGAACCTCCTGGTACCCCGCAACGGCATCGCCACCGACCAAGGCACCAAGAAGCCGGACGAGTTCGCCGCCGACCTCGGCGCCGCGCTCGACAAGCTCCTCGGCGATCCGGCACGGGCCGCCGGCACGCTCGGCGCCGTCGCCAACGAGGGCGTCAAGGCGCGTCTGGAGGAAGCGGCCGCGCTCGGACGCGTGGCCCACGCCTCGCAGCCCGTCGAACACCCGGAGTACGCCGACGCGTTGCTCCGTACTCCGCTCGTTGCGCGGCTCGACGCCGCGGAGGATCGCGAGGTCTTCACCCGGGAGTGGTTCGGCCCCGTCTCCTTCGTCATCGACACCGAATCGACCGACGAGAGCCTGCGCCTCCTCAGGGAGACGGTCGGCGAGCACGGTGCGCTGACCGCGTCCGTCTACTCCACGGACGAGGGGGTGCTCGGAGCCGCCGAGTCCTCGGCGCACGAGGCCGGAGTCCACCTCTCGGAGAACCTCACGGGCGGCGTCTTCGTCAACCAGACGACCGCCTTCACCGACTTCCACGGCAGCGCCGCCAACCCCGCGGCGAGCGCCACTCTCTCGGACGCGGCCTTCGTCACGGGCCGGTTCAGCTTTCTCGAGTCCCGCAGGCATGCCGCAGCCGAGGGGGCGACCGGTGCGTGAGGTCTTCCTCGTCGACGGAGCCCGCACGCCGCAGGGCAGGTACGGCGGCGCCCTCGCCTCCGTGCGCCCGGACGACCTCGCCGCACTCGTCGTCCGCGAGGCCGTGCGGCGCTCGGGCGTTCCGGGCGAGGCCGTGGACGAGGTGGTCCTCGGCGCCGCCAACCAGGCGGGCGAGGACAACCGGAACGTGGCGCGAATGGCCACCCTGCTCGCGGGACTTCCGCACACCGTGCCCGGGTACACGGTCAACCGGCTCTGCGCCTCGGGGCTCACGGCTGCCGCCTCGGCGGCGCAGGCGGTGCGGGCGGGAGAGGCGGAGCTGGTCGTCGCGGGCGGTGTCGAGTCGATGACGCGCGCGCCGTGGGTGATGGCGAAGCCGGGCACCCCGTGGGCGAGGCCGGGCGAGGTCCATGACACCTCGCTCGGCTGGCGGTTCACCAACCCGGCCTTCGCCGAGGCCGACACCGAGGCGGGCGACGCCGTCGGGGCACCGCGCACCACGCTCTCGATGGGCGAGACGGCGGAGGAGGTGGCGGCGCTCGACGGGATCACGCGCGAGGCGTCCGACGCCTTCGCCTACCGCAGCCACAGGCGGGCGCTCGCCGCACGCGACGCCGGCAGGTTCGAGCGGGAGATCGTCCCCGTTCCCGTCAGGGACGGTGCGGTCACCCTCGACGAGGGCCCACGCCCGTCGACGACGCCGGAGAAGCTCGCCGACCTGCGTACGGTCTTCCGCCGCGACGGCGTCGTCACGGCCGGCTCCTCCTCGCCGCTCTCGGACGGTGCCGCCGCGCTTCTCGTCGCGAGCGGGCAGGCGGTGGAGCGGTACGGGTTGACGCCGCGGGCACGCGTGGTGACCTCCTCCTCGGCCGGCGTTCCGCCGCATCTGATGGGGCTCGGCCCCCTCCCGGCGACCGAGCGTGCGCTGGAGCGCGCCGGTTGGAAGGCGGGGGACGTGGAGGCCGTCGAGCTCAACGAGGCGTTCGCGGCGCAGGCGCTCGCCGTCGCCGGCCGTCTCGGGCTCGACGAGAAACGGGTCAACGCGGACGGCGGCGCCATCGCCCTGGGGCACCCGCTGGGCTGCTCGGGAGCGCGCATCCTGCTGACGCTCCTCGGCAGGCTGGAGCGGGAGGGCGCGGGGCGCGGGCTGGCGACGCTCTGCGTCGGCGTCGGGCAGGGCGCCGCGATGCTGGTCGAGCGCGTCTGAGGGGCGCACACGCGGTGGTGTGAACCGGCGTGTGTACGCGGACGGTTGATGTCCGGGGGCGCCTCCAAGCGTGCGGGTAAGGAGTGCGCCCGGCGCGGGGAGGAGCCGTCAGGTGCGCCGGTGCGGACGCGAAAGGCGCACGCCGGCGCGAGGCGGCGGGCCGGACCCGTCCGGGAGCGGAGGGGAGAGAGGCGCAGGGGCCGTCCCTGCGACGGGCGCGGGCGCACGCCCGCGCCCGGGAGGACAACGCGGAGGAGCAGCGATGAGCAGGGCACCGGAACAGATCGGCGTGATCGGCGGAGGGCGGATGGGCGCGGGCATCGCGCAGTCCTTCGCCGCGGCGGGGTCGTCGGTGACCGTCGTGGAGAGCAGCCCCGAGGCCGCCGCGGCGGCGCAGGCACGCATGGCGGAGAGCCTGCGCCGCGCCGCCGACCGTGGCAAGCTCGCCGAGCCGGCGGAGGCGGTGCTGGCGAGGATCGGCACGGCGGCCGACGTCTCCGGGCTGCCGGACGGCGCGGACCTCGTCGTCGAGGCGGTGCCGGAGGACGCGGCCCTCAAGGCGCAGGTCCTCTCCGGCGCCGAACGAGTTTTCGGTGCGGAGACGGTGCTCGCCACCAACACCAGTTCGCTGTCGGTCTCCGAGCTCGCCTCGGCGCTCGAGGCGCCCGGGCGTTTCCTCGGCATGCACTTCTTCAACCCCGTTCCCGCCTCGGCGCTCGTCGAAGTGATCGTCGCGCCGACGACGGCTCGGGCGACCGTGGACGCGGCGCTCGGATGGGTCGGCGCGCTGGGCAAGACCGACGTCGTGGTGCGGGACTCCCCCGGCTTCGCGAGCAGCCGCCTCGGGGTGACGCTCGGACTGGAGGCGATCAGGATGGTCGAGGAGGGCGTGGCTGAACCGGAGGCGATCGACAACGCGATGGCGCTCGGTTACCGGCACCCCATGGGACCGCTGCGCCTCACCGACCTCGTCGGGCTCGACGTGCGGCTCGCGATCGCCGAGTACCTCCGGAGCACGCTCGGTGACCGCTTCGCTCCGCCGGCGCTGCTCCGCGAGAAGGTGGCCGCCGGAGAGCTGGGTCGGAAGTCGGGGCGGGGCTTCTACTCCTGGGAGTAAGCGGGCAGTTGGACTTGCCTAACGCGCGGGCATGAACCAGACTTCGTACCGAACGAACGGTCGGTTGGCAATCAGGGACATGAGGCAGGGGTGACCATGGCCACCGCAGAACAGGCGCCGACGGGCCCGGAGGAGACGCCCGTCGAACCGGCGGCGCTCCAGCGGCATTTCGACGAGACGATCGCCAGGGACCAGCGGATCGAACCACGCGACTGGATGCCGGAGGGGTACCGCAGAACGCTCGTCCGCCAGATCGCCCAGCACGCGCACTCCGAGGTCATCGGCATGCAGCCGGAGGGCGACTGGATCACCCGCGCGCCCTCCCTGCGCCGCAAGGCGATCCTCTTCGCCAAGGTGCAGGACGAGGCGGGCCACGGCCTCTACCTCTACTCGGCGGCCGAGACGCTGGGCGTCGACCGCGCCGACCTGACCGAGCGGCTCGTCGACGGCCGCCAGAAGTACTCCTCGATCTTCAACTACCCCACCCCCACCTACGCCGACGTCGGCACCATCGGCTGGTTCGTGGACGGCGCCGCGATCTGCAACCAGGTCCCGCTCTGCCGCAGCTCCTACGGCCCCTACGCGCGGGCGATGGTGCGCATCTGCAAGGAGGAGTCCTTCCACCAACGCCAGGGCTACGAACTGCTGTTGACGATGATGCGGGGCACCGGGGACCAGCGCCGGATGGTGCAGGAGTCCGTCGACCGGTGGTGGTGGCCGTCGCTGATGATGTTCGGCCCGCCGGACGACGACTCGCCCAACTCGGAGCGCTCGATGGCGTGGAAGATCAAGCGCCACTCCAACGACGAGCTGCGCCAGCGCTTCGTCGACATGACGGTCCCGCAGGCCGAACGGCTCGGCGTCACTCTCCCCGACCCGGAGCTGCGGTGGAACGAGGAGCGGGGCAGGTACGACTTCGGCACCCCGGACTTCTCCGAACTCCAGCGCGTCATCGGCGGCGAGGGGCCGTGCAACGAGGAGCGAGTGGCGCGACGCAGGAAAGCGCACCAGGACGGCGCCTGGGTCAGGGAGGCGGCAGCGGCGCACGCGGCGAAGCAGACGTCGGACAGGGCGGCACGGCAGGAGGCAGCGGCATGAGCGGCGCGGGGCAGGCGAACGGCGTCCCCGACGTCCCCGTCGATGCGCGGGGTTGGCCGATGTACGAGATCTTCGTGCGCGCCAAGCGCGGCCTCAACCACGTGCACGTCGGCTCGCTCCACGCCGCCGACGACCGCATGGCACTGACGCACGCGCGCGACCTCTACACCCGGCGCAACGAGGGCGTCAGCGTGTGGGCGGTGCGCAGCGAGTCGATCGTCGCCTCGACGCCGGACGAGAAGGACCCCTTCTTCGAGCCCAGCGGCGACAAGGTCTACCGGCACCCCACCTTCTACGACATCCCCGACGACGTCCCGCACATCTAGGAGCCCGGCGTGAACGACGAGCGCATCTCCCTCGCCCTCGGCGAGGAGGGCCCTGACGACGCGCGGTGGGCCTTCGGCACGGGCTTCGAGGACCCCCTCCACGGCGTCGCGACAGCCGTGCCCGCAGGAGTCGACTCCGCCCGACTCGCCGCGTGCTGCGCTGCGTTGGCCGACGACGCACTGGTGACCGCGCAGCGCCTCGCCGAATGGTGCACCGACGCACCGGAGTTGGAGGAGGAGCTGGCCCTCGCCAACATCGGCCTCGACCTCCTCGGTCAGGCGCGCCTCCTCTACTCCCGCGCGGGACAGGTCGACGGCACGGGGCGGGACGAGGACGCCTTCGCCTACTTCCGCGGCGCAGCCGACTTCCGCAACGTCCGCCTCGCCGAACTCCCCCGCGGCGACTTCGCGTTCGACATGGTGCGGCTGCTCGTCCTGAGCGCCTGGCGCCTCGCCCTCTTCGAGCGGCTCGCCTGCGCCGCCGACCCGGTCCTCGCGGCGGTCGCGGCGAAGGGCGTCAAGGAGCTCGCGTACCACCGGCAGTTCGCGGCCGAGTGGGTGGTGCGGCTCGGCGACGGGACCGAGGAGTCCCGGGAGAGGACGGCGCGGGCACTCGTCGAAGTGCTGCCGTGGACTGCCGAGTTGGCGCACGACGGGGCCTCGGCGCCGTTCGGCGCCGACGGCGGGGAGGTCTGGGAAGCCCTCTCCGACGTGCTGCGGCGGACGGCAGACGCCGCAGGACTCAGCCTGCCCGCACCCGCGAAGGCACCCGCGGGCACGGGCCGCTCGGGCGAGCACACCGAGCATCTCGCCCCGCTCGTCGGCGAGTTGCAGAGCGTCGCGAGGGAGCACCCGGAGGCGAGGTGGTGAGCGCCGTCCCCGGGACCGGAAGCGAACGAGCCCGCGCACGGGAGGCGGCCGAGCGGGTCACGGACCCGGAGCTGCCGATGCTCACCCTCGCCGACCTCGGGGTGCTGCGCGGCGTCGAGGTGGAGGCGGACGGCGCCGCCGTCGCCCGGGTCACGCCGACCTACTCGGGCTGTCCCGCCATGGCCGAGATGCGTTCCCGCCTCGCGGCCGAGCTGCGCGCCGCGGGCTTCCACGAGGTGCGTGTGGAGACCGAGTTGGAGCCGCCCTGGACGAGCGACTGGATCAGCGGAGCCGGCCGGCGCAAGCTCGCCGAGCACGGCATCGCGCCGCCCGGAACCGCGCCCCCGTCCGACGCCGGGCCCGTACCGCTCGTCCTCTCCCCGACCAGGCGCGCCGTGCCCTGCCCGCGCTGCGGCTCGGGCGACACCGAGGAGCTGTCGCGGTTCGCCGCCACCTCGTGCCGCGCCCTGCACCGCTGCCGCAGTTGCCGCGAGCCGTTCGAGCACTTCAAGGAGATCTGAACCAGATGGCCACGCCCACCGCCCGGGCCGCCCGGGTCCCGGCACGCCGGCGCGCCGCCTTCCACCGGCTGCGCGTCGCCTCCGTCGAGCGGCTCTGCGCCGACGCCGCCGCCGTCACCTTCGACGTGCCGCCGGAGCTCGCGGACGAGTTCGCCTTCGCGCCCGGCCAGTCCCTCACGCTGCGGCGCACGGTCGAAGGGCGCGACGAGCGCCGCTCCTACTCCATCTGCTCCCCCGCCAGCGGGCCTCCGCGCGTGGGCGTGCGGGTGGTTCCCGGCGGGGTCTTCTCCACCTGGCTGGTGGAGGAGGTGCGGCCTGGCGACGTCCTCGAAGTCATGGAGCCCGTCGGCCTGTTCACGCCCGAGCTGGGCACGCCGGAGCACCACGTCCTCGTGGCGGCGGGTTCGGGCGTCACGCCGATGCTCTCCATCGCCGCCTCCGTCCTCCGCTCCCATGCCGGCTCGCGCGTCAGCCTCTTCTACGGCAACCGCCGCAGCGACACCGTGATGTTCACCGAGGAGCTGGCCGACCTCAAGGACGCGTACCCGTCCCGGTTCCAGCTCGCGCACGTCCTCTCCCGCGAGCCCCGCGAGGCCGAGCTGCTCTCCGGCCGGCTCGACGGCGAGCGCCTCGGCGCACTCGTCGGGGCGCTCGTCGACGTCGAGCACGCCGATCACTGGTGGCTCTGCGGTCCTTACGGGATGGTCGAAGACGCGCGGACGCTGCTCGCCTCGCTGGGCGTCCCGGCCGAGCGCGTCCACCAGGAACTCTTCTTCGCCGACGAGGCGCCGGTCCCGCCCGTCCGCCACGAGGACAAGCCGCTCGGCGAGGGGCCCGTCACCGAAGCGCTGCTCACGCTCGACGGCCGCACCTCCGCGGCGCCCCTCCCGCGCGACACGACGATCCTCGACGGCGCCCAACGGGCGCGCCCCGACCTGCCGTTCGCCTGCAAGGGCGGCGTCTGCGGCACCTGCCGCGCCCTCGTCCGCGACGGCGAGGCCGACATGCGCCGCAACTTCGCGCTGGAGTCCGCCGAGGTGGCGGCCGGCTACGTCCTCACCTGCCAGACGTATCCGGTCTCCGAGAAGCTGACGCTGGACTACGACGGCTGACCGGCGCAATGTCTCCTGGTGAAGCGGACGTTGCGGGCTCGTGGCAGAGTGCCCGAAGCCCTTGTCCGACTCGTCGGCGGGCGGGTTGACTCCTTCCCGCCGCCTCCGAAAAGGAGCCGACGGCCGTGTGCCCGAGTGGTTGAGGGGCTCGCCTGCAAAGCGAGTGACGCGGGTTCGATTCCCGCCACGGCCTCGACCCGTCCGATCCGTTGCCTCCGGAGCAACCGCCGCGTGCATGCGGCACCGCCCGACGACGGCACCGGGCGAGGCCGCCGATCGCGGCGGCACGACGGGCACGCCACGGTCGCGCGTGCGGCACCGAGGGAAACCGACCGAGCTCGCAGAGTCACCGGCGGACCCGACCCGCATCAGGGTGGCCGCACGACAACAGCCCCTGGACGGGCGCCACTCCGCACGCCGCGGTGGCCGCGCCGCGTCGTGGCGCGGCCACCCGGCGTTCGCTCACTGGTCGGGCAGGGTTCCGCAGTTGCTCTCCGACGGCTTTCCGGAGACGCGGTCCTTGAGCCAGGAGATGGCGCTGCCCTGGTCGGTGAGGAGCGGGAGGATGTGGTTGCCGCCGAGTTTGTCGCCGATGTTGGGTCCGGGGACGGGCACGTACTCGACGTCGGCGTCCTTCGCGCACCAGCTCTCGGCGAGGGTGCGCGCCTGGCCGTGCGGGACGATGTCGTCCTTGACGCCCGTCGCGAGGCGCACGGGCCCCGCGGGCTTGGACTTTCCGATCAGCTGCTCGTCGAGGAAGCTCTGCAACTTCGGCTCGTCCGCGACGATGTCGGAGAGCGAGGAGCCGTCCTTCGTCCAGCTGCTGCTCTTCGAGAAGCCGTAGCCGAAGAGCGCGTCGCCGATGCACATGGTGGAGAGGTCCTCGAGGGCCTCGGCACCGTCGTCGTTGATGTGCGCGTCGACGATCTCCCCCAACTCCGGTTCCGTCTGCACGAATCCGTTGATCGACCAGCCGAGGGCGCCGGCGAGCGAGCTGCCGTCGATCCCCTGCATCACCTCGGTGAGGTCGGCGGGGGGCGCGCCGGAGTAGGTGCCGGCAAGCTCGATGTCGGGGGCGTAGTCAGGCTGGAGTTCGGAGGCCGCGGCGGTGGCGCCGCCGCCCTGGCTGTACCCGTAGAGGCCGATGCGGCTCTCGGGGGTGAGCGAGGTCCCTTCGAGGTGACGGGCCGCGCGCACCGCGTCGAGCACCGCGTGGCCCTCGTCGAGGCGGTTGACGTAGGTGTGCAACCGGTCGGTCGCGCCGAGCCCGGGATAGTCGGTGACGACGACCGCTATGCCGGCCGAGAGGAGGCGGTAGATCGCGAGGTCCTCGTACCCGACGGAGATGGTGCCCTTGCCGATCGTCAGCGGGTGCTGGAGCGCGAGGGACGGCGCGCACTGGTCACCCTGGCCCATCGTGCCGGAGGCGACGGCGATGAGCGGGCGCGGCCCCTCCCCCTTCCACGCCTTCGACGGCTCGATGTAGGCGCCGGTGACGCCGACGGGCCCGCCGCCCGCATCGGTGGACTTGTACATCAGGCGTGTGGCCTCGCCGGGGAGCGGCTTGCCGTCGAGGCCGGGGAAGCTGATCCCCAGCGGCAGCGGCTCCGTACGTACCAACGCGCCGTTCTCGTCGGGGAGTTCGGAAGGCGGGTCGTAGAACTCCGGGATCTCCACGCCGCGCGAGACCTCCTGCGGCGCCACCGCCGCCGCGGGCGCGGCCGAGGCGCCCACGCAGAGCGCCGCGGCAAGCGCGACCGCCCAGGCGCGTGCGTGCGGCAGGCTCGCGCGTGCGGTGTCCTCGGGGGCGGTCGGGGAACTGCTTTCGGTGGTGCAAGGTCGTTTCACTGCGGCTCACTCCCTCGCTGGACCGGTTGGGGCGAGGCGAAACTAGCACCGCAAGCCGCCACTATTTAACCGGTGAGTAAATTACGGAACGGTAACTTCCTCGGCGCGCGGTGGAGTTGCGACGTTCCCCCGCCGCCCTGGGGGAACCGCGTTACCGGGGCAGCGGGCTCGGGAGAGCACGCGGACCGGTCGCTCCGGCCTATGGCCAGGCCCGGACCGTCGCCGGCGAAACGCCCCCGGTACGAACCGGCCTGAGCGACATCGAAAGCACCCTGCACTGTTCGACGCCCGAAACCCTCCGCAGCTCTCACTCGCCCCGGTCAGAACGCCGTTCACCGCGCGGGAGCACACTGCCTTCGGACACCGCGCGCCGGCGAGGGCGCGATGGACCAGCACGCGCCCGCCGGGAGGAGCGGCGAGGCGGTGCGCGTCAACCCCCCTCTCGGCGCGGGGACTTGTCGCGGGTCAACCGTAGCCCCGCGGTGAGTTCGCGGAGGCAGCGCACGGCGAGCTCCGCCGGCCGGCGCTCCGCCTCCGGCGCCTCGGCCCAGGACTCCAGCGCGAGCCTGATCGCGTCGGTCGCGGCCGAGGCGACGAGCCGTACGTCGAGCGGCTCCGCCTCCTCGCCCAGCAGGCCGGAGAGGACGGGCGCGAGCGCCTCCTCCGACTCCTGGTTCACCCGGTACCAGACGGAGCGGAGCGCCGGGTCCTCTCGGGCGGCGGCTAGCAGGCGCCGCGTCACCTCCAGGCTCTCCTCGGCCACGGCGCCCGGAGGCGTGAGGCTCCCGCGCACGGCCCCCTCCAGTGCATCCCGCAGCGCCGCACCCGGCAGCAACGGGCCGGACTCCCCGAGGAGTTGGCGCCACCGGTCGCCCCCGCTGGCGAGGAGCGGGCCGACGGCGTCCTGCTTGTTGCGGAAGTAGCGGTAGAAGGTCCGCAGGGCGACCCCGGCCCGCTCGGCGATCTCCTCCGCCGTCGTCGCCTGCGGCCCCCGCTCGGCGAAGAGCTCGGCCGCCGCGCGCGCGATGTCGAGCTGCGTCGCGCTCTTGCGCCGCTCGGTCAGCGTGCGTCGGGCGCCGGGCTTCGCGGCCGGGGGCCCCTGTGCTCTGTGCTCACTCACAGGAGGAGCCTACGCGGCGGAACGGCCAATATGCATGAAGTGACTTCATGGCAAAACGTGCCACATAGGCGTAGCCTCGCCATCGCGCCGGCTCGGACCTGCCGAGCCGCACCCCACGGGACGGAGACCCTCATGAACCCCGACCACCTCGCGTCTGCTGCCGCTTCTTCCTCCGCCGACCACGGCCGCCGCTACGCCGGCCGCCGCGCCCTCGTCACGGGCGGCGGCTCCGGCATCGGGCAGGCGACCGTGCTGCGCTTCCTCGAAGAGGGCGGAAGCGTCGTCGCGGCGGACGTCGCGGGGCCGGCCTTGCGGACACCGCGCACAAGGCCGGAGTCGCCGCCGAGCGCCTCACCGCCCTCGTCGTCGACATCTCGGACGAGGAATCGGTACGCAGCGGGGTCGCCGAGGCCGTGCACACGCTCGGCGGGCTCGACGTCCTCGTCAACGCCGCCGGCATCCTGCGCTCCTCGCACACCCACCTGACCTCGCTCGCCGACTTCCGGCAGGTGATAGGCGTCAACCTCGTCGGCACCTTCCTCGTGACCCGGGAAGCGATCCCCGCGCTGCAACGGGGTGACGCGCCTGCCGTGGTCAACTTCAGCTCCACGGCGGCCGGTTTCGCCCACCCGTACATGGCGGCCTACGCGGCGAGCAAGGGCGGCATCCAGTCGATGACGCACGCGCTCGCCGCCGAGTACGCCAAGGACGGCATCCGCTTTAACGCGGTGCAGCCGGGCTCGATCTCGTCCGGCATGACGGACGGTTCCGGTGCCTCGCGGCGGAGCACAGGACCCGGGCTGCCCGAGGACGCGGAGAGGGGCCATTTCGCCAAGCTCCGCCCCGCGCTCGGCGACGGCTTCGCCGGGCCCGAGACAGTCGCCTCGGTCGTCGCGCTGCTCGGCAGCGAGGACGGCAGGTTCGTCACCGGCACCGAGCTGCGCATCGACGGCGGCACCCACTTCTGAACGCCTCACCTCGTGCCCGCGGCGCCCCGATACGGTCTCGAATCCGCGACATCCCCGTACCACCCCTCCCGGCGCACCGCCTCCCCTGGCACTCTTCAATCCACGCTTTCCGCAGCCGAGTTGACGCCGACACCCGGTCGGTACCGTGCCACGGAAGGTGCCCGGTACGCAGAGCGCCGCCGGCGGAGCGATCCAACTCCCGCGCGGGGCGCACGAGCGAGGAGTGAACGATGGCCGTACACGTCTGCTCGCTGATCCGCAGCAAGACGCAGTCCATCCCCGCCGACGGGAAATACCACGTCCTGCGCTTCCCCTTCGGCGACGCGGAGTCCTACGACGAGGAGGGGATGCACCAGGTGCAGCAGCCCGACGGGCACGAGGTCGTCGACTGGGACAGCGACGCGCGCTCGGGGCTGATCTGGCCGTCGGCCGACGGCTGGGGCGCGCTCACCGCCATGATCCAGTGGGCCGACGGCGCCTACACCGAACTGCGCGACCAGTTCGTCCGCGACCCGCTCGGCATCGCGGGCGGCGCCGACTCGACGGCGACCGACCACCGGCCGCGCTCCGTCGGCATGCAGTGCTTCACCAAGCACCACGAGATCTTCGTCCACCCCGGGACTCCGCTCGGCCTGCTCGTCAGCCACAACGGAGCATCGGCGCGGCAAATCGTGCATGCACAGTTCAAGTTGGCGATCCACCACTGATCCGCGTGCCGGACGGTTGCGGAGAGCGACGACGCGGTGCCCGCCCGAGAGGCGGCGCGGGTCAGGTGCGAGTCACTCGAAGAACCTCAGCATCCACTCGGGGAGGACGTCGTCCTCCGTGATCGGCGGGCCGAACTCGTAGCTGTGCCGCCCTTCGTGGCCGTCCGGCAGGGAGCACCTCTCCTCCTGCGTCGTGCCCTCCAGGAAGCGTTCGTCGCAGGAGGGGAGGACGAGCGTCTCCCGCGGTGGCCCGTGGGAGCGGCCCGCCGGCCAGCGGGTCCACAGGTTCCGAGGCGGAAGGGAGTCGGTTCCTCTGAGGCATTGGGTGAGCGTGTGATGGAGCCCGGCGTGGTCCCTCTCCAGGACGCACCAGAGCGCGGACTCAACGCCGAAGCCGTCCTCCGGCAGGAGCGGGAACTCCTCGCGAAGGAAGAAGACTCGGGCCGGGCACGAGATCTGATACACCGACATGGGGCCAGGGTGACGCACTTCAGGCGGTTGCGGTACGTGTTTGCCCGAAACCGTGGAACCCGCGGGCGCGCGGAGGCGAGCGCGGGCGACGCGGGAGGCGCGTGTGGCTAGAGCTCCTGCTGAAGCCGGTGGATCATCTCCAGCGAGTGGTCGGGGAGTTCGGACTCCGCACAGAGCGTGTCCATGATCAGCGTGTAGCGGTCGATCTCGGGCTGCTTGTCGAGGTAGACGGCGCTGCCCCAGTGCTCCAAGTAGACCTTGTCGGGGAGGTCGGCCTCGTTGAAGCGGAGGATGGTGATCGGTGCGCCGGCCGCCGCGGCACCCGTCGCGAAAGGGGCCACCTGGAGGGTGATGTGCGGCATGTCGGCGATCTCCAGGAGGTGCCTGAGCTGGTCCCGCATGACCTCGCGGCCGCCGAACGGGCGGCGGAGCACCGCCTCGTCGAGGACGACCCAGAGCCGCGGGCCGCCCTCGCGCGTCAGCAACTTCTGCCGCTCCATACGGAGTTGGACGAGCCGCTCGACCGTCTCGTGCGGGGTGTCCGGGTAACCGAGGCGGCTGAGGGAGTACGCGTACGCCTCCGTCTGCAACAGGCCGGGAAGGAACTGGACCTCGTAGCTGCGGATCAGGGAGGCCGCGTCCTCCAGACCGATGTGGAGCGCGAACCAGTCCTCCAGCACATCGCTGTACTGATGCCACCAGCCGGGCGCGTTGGCCTGGCGGGCGAGGTCGAAGTACGTGGCGCGGGACCGCTCGTCGAGGACGCGGTAGAGGCTGAGGAGATCGGAGAGGTCGCGCTCCTTGATGCCCACCTGGCCGCGCTCCAGGCGCGTGATCTTCGCGTGCGAACCGCGGATCGCACGGCCCGCGGCCTCCCGAGTGATATCCAACTCCTGGCGCATGCGGCGCAGTTGAGCACCGAGCACGATGCGCAAAGCGGTGGGCCCTGCCTGCGACTGCCCGTTGCGGGCAGGCGCCGGCAGGGCCCCGCTCGACGGAGACATCGAAGACATTCCCACTCCCCTGGGTGACCGGGCGGACATACAGTCTCGCACCAAGCATCCTGCCGGGGGTATGGAATTGCCATAAGACCCGCCGTCGGAGGCCGCGAGGCGACAGGCCGTCGCAGACTCCGAGAACTACAGCACGGGGTCGTCTACGTCAACTCGGGTAGACGCGTGCGTCAATGTGCGTACGTCAACCCACGAGGTTGTCGAACTCGCCGTCCTTGGCGCCGCCGAGGAAGGCGACGATCTCGTCGCGGGTGTAGATCAGGGCGGGGCCCTCCGGGTCGCGGGAGTTGCGGATGGCGACGCCCCCGTCCGCGAGCGCCGCGACCTCGACGCAGTTCCCGCCGGGGGCGCTGTGCGTGCTCTTGCGCCAGGTCGCGCCCTCGATCCGGGTGGCCGTGACGCCGTTCTCGAACTGCTGCCGCATCCTGGTGACTCCTTCGTGCTGGGCGGCCGTACGTAGTGCGGTGCCCCCGCGCACACCCCGACCGCTCGGACTCGGACGGGAGCGACTGTAATTGCAGATGTAGTTGCAGCGCCATGGCGCCCGGGCCGCGGAGGACCGCGCCAAGTCCCTCACACGAGGCCGTAGTCGGAGGACGACACCCTGCCCGACCGGCACCACTCGCGGCGTCCGCACCCGCTCGACAGCAGGCGTACGCGGAGGACCTGCAACGAAGCCGAATCGGCGTGGAAAGGCTCGGAGGCGGCGCACGCCGCACCAGCGCAAGCCCACTGCACAACCGAGCGCCCCTGCACCTCCCAGCGCGCGCCCGGCTCCTCCCGGGCTCGATCGTGGGGCGCACCTCAACTCGCCGTGGACGGAAGACCGTTGGGCCAACGGGACGGCGGGGCGGCCGCCCATCGACGACCCCCCCGCCGTGTCCGCTCACCGCGCGCGGCTCACCGGGGACGGTACCGGTGCGGTCACGTCGACAGGGCCCCAGTCGAGGTCGGCCGCCTGCGGCACGCGTGGTGGCGCAGGAGAGCGATCTCGTCGAGCCGCAGATGCCGGCGGAACGCCGGGCGGTCGAGCAACCGCCGTGCATGCGCCCAGACATGGGGTGCGCGGCGCGGCGGTGCACGGCTCCCGCGTCGAGGTGCGCGGTGGCCAACTCCACCAGAGTCGCCCAGAGATGGACGTCGGCCGCCGTGAGGGTGTCGCCCACCAGGTACACCCGCCGCGCGAGCTACGCCTCGAACTCGGCGAGGGCGGCGAGGAGCCGGCGTAGACCGCCCGCCGCCTCGGCGACGTCCCTCTCGCACCGGTCATCAACAGCAGCGATCCCGAACTCTTCGCCGAAGGACCGCAGTTGCGCCGCGCAGCGTCTCGTACCCGTCGGCGCCCCGGAAGGGCGCGATGCGGCAACCGCCCTTCGAGACCGTGGAGTTGGTGGGGCACGGCGATGCGGAGACACCCCGGACAGGAGAGCTGGACGTGGAGTGCGTAGCGGTGCGGGGTGCCGGGTGGCAGCCGCTGTCCGACGCCGCCCCGATGCGGCAGCGGAAGGGGCGTACGGACGTGGCGTGCTCGGCTACGGAGGCTCCCGGGAGTGGGATGACTCGGCTCTGCTGCACGGTTTCGGCGCGCGGGCGCCGTCACGGGCCGAAGGGCGAGCAGCCGTGGCGCCGGCGGGCTCGGCCGGCCGTACCTGCGGCGTCGCGTGCGGTACCGATCAGATGTCGGCGGGCCGGGGACACCCGCGCTCGCGACGAGGAGCAGATCGATGCCGGGGGCGCGCGGCCAGCGAGGCGTACGCGCGGCGGGTCGGGGGCCGCGATCGCCCTGGCGGCTGCGCCGCGCTCGGACGCCGATCCTCGCATCCCCGTCCGTCGTTCCTCTGCCGGTGCCGGAGGGCGGCGCCCGTCCGACCTGAGCGGCGGGGCATGACCGCTGCGGCGATTCTCAGCGGGCCGACGGGGGCCCTTGGCGCAGACGGGACGCGCGCGGGACAAGGCGGTATCAGGCCCGCCCCCGCCGCTCAGTCCCGCTTCTTGCGGCGCCTGCGCTGCTTGCGGCGCGCCTTGCTGAAGAACCAGCCGGCCGGCGGCTGGTCGGCCCGCCAGGGCTGCGGCTCCGGGGGCTTGTCCTTCCAGCGCTCCTGCAGCATCCGCGTCCGCGCCGCGGGCTCGTTCACCTCGGCGCCGCGGACGAACTGCTCGTCGAGGACGAGAGCGTCCCAGTCGGTGCCGCTCTCCCCCTCCTCCGGCTTCGCCTGCTCAGGGGGGCCGTGTTCCTCGGCGCCTCCCTGCCCTCTCTTGCCGGGCTTCCTGCGGCCCTTGCCGTCTTCCGCCCCCGAATTCGTACCCATGGGTTGCCTCCGTACAGCAGGTCGGTAGCTACACCTGTCCCGCACAACGCACAGCTGCCGCTTCGTGTTCCGGACGAGCCCGGAACAGCGGGCGTCAGAACGGGTACCAGCGCACCGTGGTGTCCCCGTCACGCAGCGAGGCGATCCGGCGTGCGAACTCCCGCGCCGCGGCGGGGTTGGAAGGCGCGTGCTGCGAGACCCAGGCGCAGCTCGCCGTCTCGCGCGCCCCCTTCAGCAGGGCGCAGCCCTCCCACTCCCGCACGTCCCAGCCGTACACGTCGGCGAACTCCCGGTAGGACTCCTCGCTCAGCCCGTACCTGTCCCGACTGAGCGCCATCACGACGAGGTCGTGCTCGCGCAGGTCGTCGGAGAAGGTCTCCAGGTCGAGCAGGACGGGCCCGTCCGGTCCCACGTGGACGTTGCGGGGCAGCGCGTCCCCGTGGATCGGGCCCGGAGCGAGCACGGGGGTCAACTCGGCGACGGCGGCGGCGAAACCGTCCCTGCGTTCGCGCAGGTACGCAGCGTCCGCGGCGGGGACGGCGGAGCCCGCGATGCTCAGCCACCGGTCGACGCCGGCGAGCAGCTCCCGCGGGGGCAGCGGGAAGGGGGCGGGCCCGAGCCGGTGGACGAGGCCGACCAACTCGGCGACGTCCGCGGGGCCGGGTGGGCGCACGGCCGGCGGCAGCCGCTCCCAGTAGGTGAGCGGGTGCCCTTCGACGGCGGTGACTTCGGGTGCGGCAGGGCGGACCACGGGCACCCCGTGCTCCGCGA
>NZ_AJTQ01000279.1 GCF_000262345.1 Streptomyces xiaopingdaonensis
CAGTTCGTGCGCGGCGCGCTCGGCGAGGCGGGGCCCGCGGCCGATACGGACGACGGTGCCGTGGCCCGCGGTGCGGTCGTCCCGGGCCGGCAGTGCGAAGACGGCGTTCTCGCCGAGCGAGAGCAGTTCGGCTTCCGCGCCTCGTTCGCCTGCCGCGGAGAGGATCTCGCGCGCGTACGCCTCACCGAAGGGCGGCCGCGTGGCCTGCGCCCCGCTCTCCTCGTGGTTCATGCGCGCAGGCCCCAACCGCCGAGCGGCACGAGGTCGGTGCGCTCCGGGGCGCCGTCGAGGAGGGGGACGGCGCGGCCGATCAGCTCCCGTGCGCCGTCGGCCTCCAGGGAGGCCGCGTGGTCCGCCGCGCTCCGCCAGACCTCGGTCACCCAGAGCGTGTCCGCGTCGTCGGCCGCCGAGTTGACCGCGTAGAGCAGGCACCCCGGCACCGTGCCCATGGAGTCCGCCGCGGCGAGGAGCAGCTCCGCGAGCGCGCCCCCGCTGCCCCGCTGTGCGCGGAACCTCACGAGGTAGGCGACGCCTCCCTCCGGATGCGGCCCTTTCCGGCCTCCGGGCTCGCTCATGACTCCTCCGCGGTTCGCGCTGGTCTTCGATTGCCCGCGGACGATCCTGGCACACCGCCCGCCGGTGCGTGACGCCGCGCTGCCCGTCGGACGGCGGGCACACCCGCGCCCGCCGCCGGACGGCGCGGGCGGTCGGATCAACTCCCGCTGCCTGCACGGGAGTCGGCGCGGGCGGTCGACCGCACCTTCGGACCCGGCATCGGCCGCCCTTCCGGACCCCTCCCTGTTGTGACGGACCACAACGACGGCGTCCGAAGTCTGCCCCGCGGGCCAGTTCCCGCAGCGGGTGCGCCCTGAGCATGCTGAACGTTCCGAGACGTACATGGACATGCCAGACGCCCGCCTCCCGCGGGCCGACGGACGGAGGAGCCGCAGATGCAGAAGGACCGGCGAAGCGACGGACGGAGACTCGCAGCCGGCGCGCTCGCCGCGCTCGGCCTCCTCGGCGCCGCGGGCACCGCGCCCGCGTACGCCGAGAGCGCACCCGAGGTCTATGTGGCGCTCGGCGACTCGATGGCGTCGGGCCCGCTCATCCCCGACATCACCGGTCCGCTCGCCTGCGGCCGCTCCACGCACAACTACGGCCACGAACTGGCGAAGGCGCTCGGCGTCGACGAGTACCGCGACGTCACGTGCAGCGGCGCCAAGTCCCAGCACATGACGGAGCCGCAGCAGCTCTCCCTCGCGGGCGTCCCCGCCGGGGAGGTGCCGCCCCAGCTCGACGCCGTGCGCGCCGACACCACCCTCGTCACGCTCACCGTCGGCGGCAACGACGCCGGCCTCGTCGGCGTCGCGCAGGACTGCGTCCGACTCGACCCCGGCGGTGCGCGCTGCCAGGACGAGTACACCGAGGGCGGCGTCGACACCGTCGCGCAGCGGATCGAGGAGTTCGGCCCGAAGCTCGGCGACGTCCTCGACGGAATCGCCGAACGCGCCCCGCAGGCACGCGTGGTGGTCACCGGATACGGCGACTACGTCAAGCCGGGCGGCTGCTACCCGGCCGTCCCCGTGCTGCCCTCGGACGCCGACTGGCTCCAGGGCGGCGTCAACCACCTCAACAAGGTCGTCGCCGAGCAGTCCGCCGCGCACGGCGCCCGGTACGTCGACCTCTACACGCCCTCGCGCGGGCACGACGCCTGCGCGGCGCCGAAGGAGAAGTGGGTCGAGGGGTTCGTGCCGACCGACCTCGCGGCCCCGCTCCACCCCAACCGCAGGGGCGAGGAGAACTACGCCCGGATCATCAACGAGCAGCTCCCGGACGCCCGATAGCCGACCCGCACGCCTCCCGCGCGGAGGCTCCACAGGAGGAGCCCGCACGTGATCCCCGACGCGTATCCGCCGCCGCTCTCTCGGTGCTGCTGCTCACCGGAGCCGCGGTCACGGCGCCGCCGTCGTTCGCCGACTCCCCCGCGACGACCGACGCCGAGCGCTACGCGTACGTCGAGAAGGGGCTCGGGCTCGACGCGGCGACGGCCGAGACGCTCGAGGAGAAGCTCCTGACTGAGCGCGCACGACGGAGGCCCTTCCCCGGCTGCGCGGGGAAGGGCCTCCGTCGTGGAGCCGGCCCTGGCTCTCACTCCTCCGTCAGCCGACGGCCCCCGGAACGGGCGACTCGGCCGAGCGGAAGACCTGCTTGCACAGCCGCACGGAGCCGGTGTTCTTCGCCCAGCGGGCGCTCAGCCAGCGCTCCTCGCCGCGGATCTTGTACCAGATGGTGTTGCCCTGGACGTTCTGCGCGTTGACCTTGCAGTCGACGCCGACCTTCGCACCGCGGTTGTAGCCGCCCTTGCGGGTGGAGTCGGTGCTCGGGTACATGCGCCGGTACAGGCGGCTCGCGGTGACCGTGACGTACGGCTTGCCCGGGGCCGCGGTGGGCGCCTTCGAGTCGGAGATGGTCGACGGGTCCTGCGGTGCCGCCTGAGCGGAGCCGGCGCCGGCGAGCGAGCCGGTGAGCAGCACGGCACCGACCCCCGCGACGATCCTTGGGTGACGAGAGACGAGCGACATGCGCGTCTCCTCCTCTCCTTGAGTTCGTGGCTTGTCAGACATCCCAAAAAGGGACAGAGGTGACTTTTGACGGGATACTAAGACAGTTGCCGCCGCGGAAGCGCGAGACACGGCGACGCGCGCGTCGACCATCCGTGCGCCGAGAACACCTCGTTGACAACCGGACGCACCCGCTGGACGCTCGCGTGGCCGCCAGCGCTGACCCCGGAGGAAGCCGACGTGACCGCGACGGAGTCGACCGCGCAAGAACCCGATGAACCGTCAACTTCTCGGCGGGCGCTGGTGGCCGGCTCCGTCGGCAACTTCCTCGAGTGGTACGAGTTCTCCGTCTACGGCTTCTTCGCGACGATCATCGCCGCGCAGTTCTTCACCCCGGAGGGCGGCAGCGAGGCCGAGGCGCTGATCAAGACGTACGCCTCGTTCGCCCTCGCCTTCTTCTTCCGCCCCGTGGGGGCCGCGCTCTTCGGGCGGCTCGGCGACCGGATCGGCCGCCGGCCCACGCTGATCCTCGTCGTCTCGCTGATGACGGCGGCCACCACCGCGATCGGACTGCTCCCCGGACACGCCGTGCTCGGCGCCGCGGCGCCCTGGCTGCTCACCCTGGTACGGGTGCTCCAAGGGATCTCAGCGGGCGGCGAGTTCGGCGGAGCCGTCGCGCTCATGACGGAGTCCGCGCCGCAGGGGAAGCGGGGAAGGTACGGCGCGTGGCAGTCGTTCACCGTGGCGCTCGGGCTGCTCGCGGGCGCCGGCGTCGCCGCTCTTCTCGGCGCCGTCGTCGGCGAGGAGCAACTCGCCGACTGGGCCTGGCGGTTGCCCTTCCTGCTCGCCCTGCCGCTCGGGCTCGTCGCGCTCCGGTTGCGGCTCCGGCTCGAGGAGTCGCCGTCCTTCCGGCGGGCCTCGCGGGAGGGGCGACCGTCCGCAGTCCCCGCCCAGCGCGGCGCGGCCCCGCGCACGCCGGGGGCGGCCGCGACGGCGAAGGCCATCGCGCTCGGCGCGGCCAGGCTGATGGGATGGTCGGCGGCCGGCTACACCTTCCTCGTGGTGCTCCCCGCGTACCTGGAGAGCCAGCTCGACGCCGGCTTCCAACAGGCACTGCTCGCAACGGTGGTGGCCAACCTCGGCTTCGCCGCGGCGATCCTGCCCGCGGGGATCGTCAGCGACCGGATCGGACGCCGTCCCGTGATGCTGACCGGCGCGGCAGCCGTCGTGGTCCTCGCGCTGCCGCTGCTCGACCTCCTCCAGGATCCGGAGGCTTCGACCGTGCTCCAGTCCGGGGCCCTCTTCGCCGCGGGCGCCGTCGTCGGCCTCATGGCGGGCCCCGGGCCCGCGATGCTCGCCGAGATGTTTCCCACCGGCGTCCGCTACACCGGTCTCGGGTTGGCGTACGCGCTCTCCAACGCCGTCTTCTCCGGCAGTGCGGGGCTGATCATCACCGAGGTGATCGAGCACACGGGGAACGCGGACGTCCCCGGCTACTACGCGGCCGCCACCTGCGCGGTGAGTGCGCTCGCGCTCGCCGGGACGCGCGGGGCGCGGCACCGGCAGGCGCTCGGGGAACTGTGAACGGCACGGCGCACAAGGGATGTTGTCGAGGAACCGGGAGGGCGACGTGCGAGTGATCGGGCTGATGTCGGGGACGTCCTGCGACGCCGTGGACGCGGCCGCTGCCGACCTCGAAACGGAGCAGGGCACGCTGCGCCTGCGGCCGCTCGGCTCGCTCTCGTCGCCGTACCCGCCGAGGCTGCGGCGCTCCCTCGACGCGTGCCTGCCGCCGGGCGGCACCACTCTCGCCGAGGTCTGCGCGCTCGACACGGAGATCGGCCGCGCTTTCGCCGACGTCGCCGCGCGCGCCGACCGCGAGCTGTGCGGAGGCCGCGCAGAGCTCGCCGTCTCGCACGGGCAGACCGTCTACCACTGGACCCATGGCGAACGTGCCCTGGGCACACTGCAGTTGGGGCAACCGGCGTGGATCGCGGAGGCGACGGGGCTGCCCGTCGTCTCCGACCTGCGTCCGCGCGACATCGCCGCGGGCGGCCAGGGCGCACCGCTCGTGGGCCTCTTCGACGTGCTCTGGCTCCACGGACGCGAAGGCGCGCCGGCCGCGCTCAACATCGGGGGCATCGCCAACGCGACGCTTGTCCCGCGCAGTTCACCGGAGCAGCCGCCTTCGGCCTTCGACACGGGCCCCGGCAACGCCTTGATCGACGCAGCCGTGCGCCAACTCACCTCAGGCGCCCGCGAGTGCGACGAGGACGGCGCGCTCGCCGCGCGTGGCACCGTCCACCCCGGCCTCCTCCGGCACCTGCTCGACGACCCTTACTACGCGCTGCCCGCACCGAAGACGACGGGCCGCGAGCACTTCCATCTCGCCTACCTGCGGCGGGCGTTGACCAAGTCCGGCACCGGGGGCCTTCCGGCGGAGGACCTCGTCGCGACCGTCACGCGGCTCACCGCCCGCACTGCGGCCGACGCGGTGCGCACGGCCGGCGCGACGGAGGTGCTCGCCTCGGGCGGAGGCACCCGCAACCCGACCCTCATGGCGGCGCTCGCCGAGGAGTTGGGACGTACGCCGCTGCACGCCTCGGAGGAGCTGGGGATGCCGGTGGACGACAAGGAGGCGTACGCGTTCGCCGTCCTCGGCTGGCTGACGGTGCACGGGCTGGCGGCGACGGCGCCGACGCTCACTGGCGCGCGCCACCCCAGCCTCCTCGGCTCACTCACCCCGGGCCGCGACGGGTTCCGGCTGCCGCCTCCGGCCGCGGCGCCGACACGGCTCGTCATCGAGCAGCCCACGGAGTGATTCTCCCCGATCCGCCTTTGTCCGCCTCTGCTTGCCGAGGCTCATGCCGGCACCGTGCCTGCCGGGCGCCCCAGCTCCCTGCGGAGGTGGGCGAACGGCCGGGGGCGGTTCATGGCGACGGCCGCTGTCCGCACCCCCTCGTGCTCGTAGACGGCGGCGAAGCTGCGGTCGCTCGGGGAGCCCTCGACGAGACGGACGGTGTCGCCTGCATGGCGCCGGCCGGCGAACTGGATACGGGCGCCGTACTGGTCGGACCAGAAGTACGGCGGTGTCTCGTAACCGGCGACGGTGGTACCCGCGAGGAGGTTGCGCACGGCCACGGCCGGCTGCGCCATCGCATGGGTCCAGTGCTCCTCGCGCCGACCCGCCGAGCGGGCGACGTCGCCGACCGCCACCACCTGCGGTACCTCGGTGACACCCCCCGCATCGCAGACCACTCCGTCGGAGAGGGGGAGGCCGCTGTCGAGGAGCCAGGCGGTGGCCGGGCGCGCCCCGATGCCGACGACGACGATGTCGGCCGGCAGCTGCCGCCCGTCCGTCAACTCGACCCACGAGACGCGCTGCCCCGCCGAGGAGCCCGCGCCGTCCTTGCCGTGCAGCTCCGCGACGCCCACACCCGAGACGAGCGTCACCCCGTGGTCGGCGTGGAGCCCTGCGCACAACGCGCCTATCTCCTCGCCGAGTTGGGAGGCGAGCGGATGGGCGCCCGCTTCGACGACGGTGACGCGGTGCCCGAGCGAGGCGCACGAGGAGGCGACCTCGGCGCCGATGAACCCCGCGCCCACCACGACGACACGGGCCTGCCCCTCCCGCAGTTCGGCGCGGAGCGAGGCGGCGTCCTCCAGCGTGCGCAGGGTGTGCACCCCGAGGAACTGCGTGCCGCGCAGCGGTACCGCCGCCGCGCCCGTGGCGAGGACGACACCGTCCGAGCGCAGGCGGCGGCCGTCCGCCAGGACGACGGAGCGCTCGCCGAGATCGAGGGCCGTGGCCCGCGCGCCGAGGAGCCACTCCGGCTGGAGTTCGGCCTCGTCCTGCGCGTCGGTGAGCGCGAGATGCTCGGCCGTCACCGCGCCGGTGAGGTAGCCCTTCGTCAACGGCGGGCGGTCGTACGGCAGATGGTGCTCGGCGCCGACGATGCGCAAGTGTCCCTCGAACCCCTGCGAGCGGAGCGCCCTGGCGGCGTGGAGGCCGGCGAGCGAGGCTCCCACTACGGTAACGGTTCTCATGCCGCATCCCCCTTCTCGCGCGCGGGCTCCTCCGCGGGCGTGAGCCAGACCGTACCGTCGTCGACGCTCACCCGGTGTGTGCGCAGGGGGCGTCGCGCGGGCAGGCACTGCGGCTCTCCGGTGCGCAGGTCGAATGAAGCCGCGTGCAACGGGCATTCGATCAGACAGCCCTCCAGCCAACCGTCGGAGAGCGAGGCGTCTTGGTGGGTGCAGGTGTCGTCGACGGCATAGAGGCCGCCGTCGGCGTGGAAGACGGTGATGGGAGGGTCGAGGTCGAGACGGACGGACCCGCCGAGGGGCAGGTCCTCGATACGGCAGACGGGAATCACGGGTCCCCCTCGTGCTCTTGGCTGCGAGGCACGTTTCGTATGACGCACGATGCCGCGCCATGCGCAACAGAATCCAAGCCGCGGGGCCCGTACGTCAAGGACTCTTTTCCGACGGTCGCCCCAACCGCCCCACAGAGGAGCGGGGTTGGGCAAACCGACGGCGGAACGCGCGGGTACGGCCGCCGGGTTGGTACCGCACGCACGCCGTCGCGGGACCGTCGCCAGCACGGCGCCGCCGGACCGTGGACGCACCCTCCCCCAGGCCCTGGCCTGGGAGAACGCAAGGAGATGGGATGAGCGAGAAGACGGAGGCGCAGACCTCGGGGAGGACCAGGGGAGGCGCCGGCTCCGTGCAGTCCGTCGACCGCGCCGTGAGCGTGCTGGAGATACTGGCGCGGCACGGGGAAGTCGGTGTGACGGAAATAGCCGAGGAGTTGGGGGTGCACAAGTCGACGGCCTTCCGGCTGCTCGGCGTGCTGGAGGCACGCGGCCTCGTCGCGCAGGAGCAGGACCGCGGCAAGTACTACCTCGGCTCAGGGGTGTTGAGGCTCGCCGGTGCCGCCGCCGCACGCCTCGACGTCTCCCAGGAGGGCGCCCCGGTCTGCCGCGATCTCGCCGAGGAGGCCGGCGAGACGGCGAACATCGCCATCCTCGACGACGACGCGGCGGTCAACATCATGCAGGCGCGGGGGTCTTCCTCCGTGACGGCGCAGAACTGGCTCGGGCGCCGGACGCCCCTCCACGCCACGTCGAGCGGCAAGACGCTGCTGGCCCACGAGCCGAGGTCCGTCCAGGAGAGCGTCCTCTCGCGCGGACTGCCCCGTCTCACCGAGTACACCCTCACCTCCCCCGCCGACCTCCGCGAAGAACTGCGGACCACGGTGCGGAACGGATACGCCGTCGCCACCGACGAGTTGGAGATCGGCCTCCACGCCGTCGCCGCCCCCGTACGGGCGCACGACGGCAAAGTCATCGGCGCCATCAGCGTCTCCGGGCCCTCGTACCGCCTCGGCGGTGAGGGACGGCTGCCGGAGGTCGCGAAGCGGACGATGGCGGCGGCTCAGGACCTCTCCCGCCGCATGGGGTACGCGTTCTAGCGCCACTGGTCAACGCCTCGGTTTTTACCGCCGGTTGACGCCCCGCGCCGCCCCGTGCGCGGGGTGCGCCCCCTTGCGCCCCGCGCCGGATGCCGCGCTCGTCGAGACCTCTTGACGCTGGGCGAGCGGCTTTCCCAAGATGTTTCCCATAGCGCAACCAGTCGTGTAAGACGCAACAGTCGCGAGGCTGCGAGTGCGGTGCGGGCACGGGTACGCCCCCGGCCGCTGCCGTCCTCGGCACAGCACGCCTCGCCCGCTCCGTCCCGCCGTGTCCCCGCGCAGGGCCGGAGGTGTCCCCTCCCCCGCCGGACCGCCTCGCCGGTTCCGGCCTTTCGAGAACCGCGGGTGCCCGGCCGCGTCAGGCCGCCGGTAACCCCCGCACCCCACACCGTGCACCGTGCGCCCGCATGCGGCCTCGCCGCTGCGGCCCTTCGGCGCCGGCATTCCACACCGAAATATCACGGGATAGTTGGACCTTCCGGTGCCCGGAACGCCTGCTGCCCCGCGGCGCCGCACGTACGCCGTGCCGCGCACCCACCGCCCGCCGCAAGGAAGGAGCCGCGGCATGTCGTCTCTCCCGCACCCGAACCAACCGCCCACGCCGCCCGGAAGGCGCTCGGACGGCGGCCCCCGCGTGGTGATCGTCGGCGCCGGAGTGGTCGGTTCGGCGCTCGCCGACGAGCTCACGGCGCGCGGCGTGCTCGACGTCACCGTCGTCGACCGCGGTCCGCTCCCCGCCACCGGCGGCTCCAGCTCGCACGCCCCCGGCCTGGTCTTCCAGACCCATCCCTCGCGGACGATGACCGCCTTCGCCGCCTACACGGTCGCCAAGTTCCGAGGACTCGTCGACGGCGGCCGTAGCTGCTTCCTCGACGTCGGCGGCCTCGAACTCGCCACGTCCCATGAGCGGTTGGCGGAACTGCACCGGCGGGCCGGCCTCGCGGCCTCGTGGGGGGTGAGGGCCGAAGTCGTCTCGCCCGAACGCTGCGCCGAGCTGTGGCCGCTCCTCGACACCGCGGCGGTGCTCGGCGGCCTCCACACTCCGCAGGACGGCCTCGCGCGCGCGGTGCCCGCATGCCGGGCGCAGCTCGCCAGGGCGGAGGCCCGCGGTGCCAGGCTGCTGGAGCGGTGCGCCGTCGTCGGCGTCGAGCGGACCGCCGGAGCCGTCACGGGCGTCGCGACGGAGCAGGGGCACCTTCCGTGCGACGTGCTCGTCTGCGCAGCCGGCCTGTGGGGGGTCCAACTCGGGGCGCTCGCCGGGGTCGAGGTGCCGCTGCTTCCGATGGCGCACCAGTACGCGCGCACTCCCGCCCTCCCTGCCCTCGCCCGACGGGCGGATGGCAGCGCCGTGTTCGCGGAGGCGTCCCGGCCGATCCTGCGCCACCAGGATTATTCCCTCTACTTCCGCGAGCACCTCGCCGAGGGGGCGCTGGGCATCGGCAGCTACGCCCACCGCCCGCTCCCCGTGGACCCGCAGGCTCCCCCCGCGCACTCCGAGACGACGCCGAATCCCTCCCAACTCCCGTTCACCCGGGGCCTTTTCGCTCCGTCCATGCGGGAGAGCGCCAAGCTGCTGCCGGTCCTCGAAGGGGTGGAACCGCGGCACGGCATCGACGGAATCCTCTCCTTCACCCCCGACGGTATGCCGCTCCTCGGGGAGGCCCCGGGGGTGCGCGGCTGCTGGCTCGCCGAGGCGGTCTGGGTGACCCACTCGGCGGGCGCCGCGCGGGCGGTCGCCGAGGCGCTCGTCGACGGCCGCTCCTCGCTCGACCTGCACGAATGCGATCCCGCACGGTTCGCGGCAGGCGAGCTGTCCCCCGCGCTCGTCCGCGAGCGCGCCGTGGACGAGTTCCGCGACGTCTACGCCGTCCGCCATCCCGAGACACCGCCGGACCGCCACTCGCCGCACACCTCTCCCTGCCACGCCCGCCACCTCGAACTCGGCGCCGACATGGGCGAGTCGGACGGCCGCCGGACCCCGCGGTGGTACGCGGTCAACGCACCGCGCGACGAAGACACCACCTGGGCCGGGCGGCACCGCTCCCCCGCGATCAGCGCCGAAGCCAACACCGTACGCACCGCAGCGGGACTCTTCGACCTGAGCTGGCGCAGGCGGATCGAGGTCACCGGCCCCGGCGCCGTGCCCCTCCTCGAGCGCTCCCTGACGCGAAGGCTCCCCGACACCCCGGGCGGGAGCGTCCGCGCGCTCTTCCTCGACGAGGCCGCGGGCATCCGCGGCGACGCCCACCTGGCGGAGGTGGCCCCGCAACGCTGGCTCCTCACGACGCGCGCGCCCGGCATCGCCGAACTCCTCTCCCGTGGCGCGGAGCCGGGCACCCACGTGGCAGAGATGACAGGCGGGTGCTGCCGGCTCGGCCTGTGGGGGCCGCGCGCCGGGGAGGTGCTGCGCTCGGCCGGTACCGTCCGCCGCGCAGGCGACCGGGCCGCTGACGTGCGCCTCGTCTGGATCGGGCGGGTCCCGGTGACCGCCGTGCGCTCCGAAGAGTTCGGCGAGCCCGGCTGGGAACTGCACACCGACGCCGATCTCGGGCCGGCGCTGTGGGACACGCTGCGTGCGGCGGGCAGGGGGCTCGGCCTCGTCCCGGCGGGCGTCGCGGCTCTGGGAACGCTGCGGTTGGAAGCCGGAGTCCCGGAATGGGGTCGGGAGTTGAGCGCCGAGTGCCTGCCGTCGGAGGCCGGCCTCGACCGGGCCGTCGACCCGGGGCACACCGGGTTCACGGGGCTGGCGGCGCTGGACGGTGCCGCACCGCCGCGACGCCGGCTCGTCCGGCTGGCGCTCGACGACCCCGACGCGGCGGTGCTCGGCGGTGAACCGGTGCGGGTCGCGGGCGCCCCGGCCGGGCATGTCACCGGCGCCGCGTTCGCCCCCGCGGCCGGCCGCTGCCTCGCCTTCGCCTGGCTGCCGGCGCGAGCCGCCGTGCCCGAAACCCCCGTCGACGTCGAGTACTTCGGCGAACGGCTCGCCGCCACCGTACTCGCGGAACCGGGACGCCCCGCCGGCGCTTCCGGCATCGCGTCGCTCGCCGACACCCCGGCGACGAGCGGCGCGCCCGGGTGACGGGCGGTCCAAGTACCGCCGGACAGCAGCCGATTCGCACCCCAGGAGTCACACCATGGATGCAGACGTCATCGTCCTCGGGCTCGGCGCGATGGGCAGCGCCGCCGCCCACCGTCTCGCCGCACGGGGCGCCACCGTTCTCGGCCTCGAGCGCCACGGCCCCGCGCACGACCGCGGCTCCAGCCACGGCGGCTCGCGGATCATCCGCCAGGCGTACTTCGAGGACCCCGCGTACGTGCCGCTCCTGCTGCGCTCGTACGAGCTCTTCGGCGAACTGGAAGAGGAGAGCGGCCGTGCGCTGCTCACCCGGTGCGGCGGGTTGATGATCGGCCCTGCCGGGAGCCGTACCGTCGCGGGGAGTCTGGACTCGGCACGCCGCTGGGGGCTCCCGCACGAGCTTCTCGACGCCTCCCGACTCCGGCGCAGGCACCCGACGTTCGCCCCGGGCGAGGACGAGGTCGCCGTCTGGGAGCCGCGCGCGGGCGCCGTACGCCCCGAGGCGACCGTCGCGGCGCAGCTCGCCCTCGCCGCGAGGTCGGGCGCCGAACTGCGGTTCCACGAGCCGGCGTTCGCATGGGAAGAGTTGCCGGGAGGCCGGGGAGTGCGCGTGGAGACCGCCCGTGGTGCGCACACCGCGGCGCAGCTCGCGATCTGCCCCGGCGCGTGGGCTCCCCGGCTCCTCGACGGCCTCGGCGTACCGTTCGCCGTCGAGCGGCACGTGCAGCAGTGGTTCCGACCGGACGGCGGCACGGTCCCGTTCGGGCCCGAGCGGCACCCGGTCTACATCTGGGAGGACGGGCGGGGCGTGCAGGTCTACGGGTTCCCCGCCCTCGACGGGCCCGAGGGCGGCGTCAAGGCGGCGTTCTTCCGCAACGGCACCGACTGCGACCCCGAGCACCTCGACCGCAGCGTCCATCCCTCCGAGACGCGGGCCCTCGCCCGCCACCTCGCACCGCGCCTCCCGTCGCTCCCCGGCGCCTTCCTCCGCGGCGACCCCTGCATGTACACCACCACCCCGGACGAGCACTTCGTCCTGGGACGCCATCCCGCACACCCGGGGACGACCGTCGTCGCCTGCGGATTCTCCGGCCACGGCTTCAAGTTCGCGCCGGTCGTCGGCGAGATCACCGCAGAGCTGCTCCTCGACGGCGCGACCCGCCATCCCGTCGCGCTCTTCGACCCCACGCGGTTCGCCGAAGCCGACACGCCGCCCCCCGCCACCCCTGCCACACCCCAGCACCGCGTCCACCGCACCCGAGGAGCCTCCCGATGACATCCGCAACCAGCCTCCTGGCCACGCTGCCGGGGACCCGCTACACCGACCCGGCTGAGTTCGCACGCGAGCAGCAGCACCTTCTCGAACGCCACTGGTTCTGCGCGGCGAGGTGCGCGGACCTCGACACGCCCGGCTCCTACCGGACGGCCCAAGTCGGCCGCGAGAACGTGGTGTTGGTCCGGGACCGCGACGGCGTTCTGCGCGCCTTCCTCAACGTCTGCCGGCACCGCGGCGCCCGGCTGTGCACCGCGCAGTCCGGTGCCGTACGGCGTTCGCTCCAGTGCCCCTACCACGCCTGGACGTACGGCCTCGACGGGCGGCTCGTCTCGGCGCCCAACCTCGCCGGCATGCCCGACCTCGACCGGACGGCGTACGGCCTGCACCGCGTCGCACTGCACGAGTGGCTCGGGTACGCCTGGGTCTGCCTCGCACCGGAGCCGCCGTCCTTCGACGCGACCGTGCGCGCCCAGGTCACCGAACGGCTCGGGGACGCGCGGGCGGTGGAGCGGTACGGCGTCGAACGGCTGGCACTCGGCCGACGCGTCTCCTACGACGTCGCGGCCAACTGGAAACTGATCGTCGAGAACTTCATGGAGTGCTACCACTGCGCGACGATCCACCCCGAACTCACCGAAGTACTACCGGAGTTCGCGGGCGGCCTCGCGGCGCAGTACTGGGTGGGCCACGGCCCCGAGTTCGGGAGCGAGGTGGACGGGTTCACCGTCGACGGCGGCGCGGGCTTCGCACGGCTCCCCGAGGTACCGGCCTCCCACGACCGCAGGTACTACGCGGCGACCGTGCGCCCGCAGGTCTTCCTCAACCTCCTCCCCGACCACGTCGTGCTGCACCGCATGGTGCCCCTCTCCCCCGCGCGCACCCTCGTCGAGTGCGACTGGCTCTACGACCCGCGGGTGATCGCCTCCGGCGACGACGTCTCCCGCTCCGTCGAGCTGTTCCACCGGGTCAACCTCCAGGACTTCGAGGCGTGCGAGCGGACGCAGCCGTCGATGGACTCGCGCGCCTACCGCGCCGGCGGCGTCCTCGTGCCGAGCGAGCACCATCTGGCGGGGTTCCACGCGTGGGTGGACGAGGAACTCGCAGCCGGCGAGCGGGCCGCAGCGGGCTGACCTCCCGGATGTCACACCGCCCGCCGCGTTCGCGTCGTACGTGCGGCGGGCCGGACCCGGCCCGCCGCAGCCTGCGGGGCGGC
>NZ_AJTQ01000280.1 GCF_000262345.1 Streptomyces xiaopingdaonensis
CGGGAAGGAGAGACGCATGACGGACCGGGTGACGATCGTGGGCGGCGGTATCGCCGGGCTCACCGCCGCGGTCGCCTGCGCGGAGAAGGGCGTGCCCGTCACGCTCCACGAAGCCCACCACACCCTCGGCGGGCGCGGGCGCGCCACCGACCCGCCCTACGTGGCGCACGAGGGCGCGCACGTCTTCTACGCCGACGGGCCGCACTGGACGTGGCTCGAAAAGCGTGGATTCACAGGGCGGTTGGGCCGTCCACGGTTGCGCGACGCGCGGCTCGCCTTCATGCGCCGCGGGAGGCTGAAGGCGCTGCCGCCCGCCGGCATGGTGCGCATGGCCTCGCCTCGGCGGCCCCGCACCGCCCCCGTGGACGAGACCTTCCACGAGTGGGCCTCCGCACGCTGGGGCGAGGAGGCGGCGCGCGCCGCGGCCAACGCCGTCGCCGTCACGACCTTCGACGCCGACACGGGACGCCTCTCCGCCGCCTTCGTCTGGCAGCTCTACCGCAGGGTCTTCGCGCCGAGGCCCCCGGCCGTCCGGTGGGTGGTCGGCGGCTGGCAGGCGGTGCTCGGCCGAATGGCGGCGCGCGCACGGGAGTTGGGCGTCGAGATCGTCCTCGGCTCGCGGGTCGAAGTGCTTCCCGAGACGGGTCCGGTCGTCGTCGCCACCGAACTCGCCGCTGCGCGCCGGCTGTTCGGCGACGACACCCTGCGCTGGGAGAGCGGGCACTGCGTCCTGCTCGACCTGGCGGTACGCCGTCGCGCGGGAGACCGCTTCCTCGTCTTCGACCTCGACTCGGGCGGGTTCCACGAGTCGTACTCGCTTCAGGACCCGACCACGGCCCCGTCCGGCGAGTCGCTCTTCCAGCTCGACATGCCGGTCCGGGCCGACGAATCGGCGGCGCAGGCCAGGGCACGTCTCGACACGCTCGCCGACCTCGCGCTGCCCGACCGGCGAAGCCGCACCGCCTGGCAGCGCACCGCCACCGCCCGCGGCCGGAACGGCGCGATCGACCTGCCGGGCAGCACGTGGCGGGATCGCCCGGCCGTCGACCGCGGCGGCGGGTTCTTCCTCGCCGGCGACATGGTGGCGGCGCCGGGGATGCGCGGCGAGATCTCCGTGCTCAGCGGCGTGCGTGCGGCCGAGGGCGCGGTGGAGGCGTTGCGCGGGAGCACGATGCGCGCCCGTTGACCGGTTGCGGAGCCGCGGCAGGTGGGGCGGCCGCGGCTCCGGGCGGTCCGTCCTTCAAGTGGCTGAGTGCCGGGGCGCGTTCACGCTCGGCCGCGCACCATGGCGAGGAGCCGGTCGAGGATGCGGAAGCCGTCGGCTCGCAGGCCGTTGTGCTCGTACTCGCTCGTCACCCAGGTGCGCAGGTTGCGGACGCGGTCGGCGGTGGCGAGGGAGTGCGCCGTGTCGACGTAGAAGTCGTGGAAGTAGACGGCCGCCGCCACGGGGACCTCGTTCGCCGCGAGCTGCTCCGGGTCGTAGAGCGGGGGCCAGTCGCCGCGCGCGTGGAGCGCGTCGGCCGCGCCTTCGAGCGGACGCAAGGCAGGGTCGACGCGGAACGCCCAGGGGAAGGGCGCCTCGCCGGTGAGCGGTACGGGGCCGCCCGCCTCCAGCGCGGCGGCGCCGTCCAGCTCCGGAAATTCGTCGCGGACGCGCTGGGCCGCCCAACCGGTGGGGCCCGCCTGGTCGAAGGAGGGCTCCACCATCAGCGGGAAGAGCGGCATCTGTGCGAAAGAGACGATCGCGGCGGTCTGTGCGAGGAAGGCGTCGGAGAGCTGGCGCGGAACCTTACCGCCCGCGTCGGCGCCCCCGGTGAACGCCTCCTGGAGCAGCTGGTGGAGGACTTCGGCGCCGGTGTCGGCGCCGAGTACGTTGCCCAGCGCCTGGAAGCGTTCGGCCGTCAACTCCCCGCCGTCGGGCAGCAGTACGGGTCCGCGGAGCAGCTCCCGCACGATCGTGCGGACCGTCTCGACGTCCTGCGGGTACCGCTCGTAGTACGCCTCGACGCGGTTCGCGCAGCGGCGGAAGGCCGCGCGCCAGGAGTCGGCCGCGTCGACCCCGAGCGCCGGGAGGCCGCCCGTGAGCAGCGCCTCGCTGAGTCCTTCGGGCGCGTGCGACAGGTAGCTGAGGGCGCAGAAGCCACCGAAGCTCTGGCCGAGCACGCTCCACGGCTCGTCGCCGAGGAGCGCGCGCCGTATCGCCTCGCAGTCCCGCACGATGGTGTCCGCCCTGAAGTGCGCGACATATTCGGCCTGTTGGGACGCGGTACCCCGGAGAGGGAGGGTGTGCCGGTCGACGGGTGCGGAGAGGCCGGTGCCGCGCTGGTCGAGGAGGAGCACCCGGAACTCCTGGAGCGCGCGGTCGAGCCAGCCGTCTCTGCCGAGCGGCCGCGGTGCCTTGCCGCCGGGTCCTCCCTGGAGGAAGAGGAGCCAGGGGAGCCGCTCTGCCTCCCGGCCCGGTGCGACGGCCTCGCGCGCGTAGAGGGTGAGGTGTTCGCCTCCGGGGTCGGACGGGTCGAGGGGGACGCGGAAGTGCCTGTCTGTGAGGACGAGTCCGGGGAGCCGGGTGACGGCTCCGGTGGTCGCTTCGGCGGCGGTCTGCGGCATGGGGCGCCTTCCGGTCGTACGGCGGGCGGGCTCGTCCGCCGGGCTGGTGCGGTCCGGGCACGCTATCGGACCGGGCCGGGCGAACCGATCGGACTGCGTGTGCGTCGAGTTGGGCGTGCTGAGGGGCACGAGCCATGGTTGCGGAGGGGCTTGCGGGCGGCGCTTCGAGGCGACGGCGCGAACTTGCGCCGGGGGCGCCCGGAGTGTGCGGCGCACGCCCGCTCGTCGGTCGTCGGACCTGCGGCGCACACCCCTCCTGCTCGCGGAAGGAGGGCGGGTGGGCGATCATCGCCCGAGGCCGCCCATCCCGGGCACCGCGACGAGAGGACGAACGATGTCAGAGGTACGCACCGTGGCGCTGCCGAACGGCACCCTCGTGCCCGCACTCGGCCAGGGCACCTGGCGCATGGCCGAGGACCGCGGGAAGCGGAGCACCGAGATCGCCGCGCTCCGCCGGGGTCTGGAGCTGGGACTCACCCTCGTCGACACGGCGGAGATGTACGCGGAAGGCGCCGCCGAGGAGCTCGTGGGCGAGGCGCTGCGGGGACACAGGGACGAGGTCTTTCTCGTCTCCAAGGTTCTGCCCACGCACGCCGGCGCGCGGGACGTCGCGCGCGCCTGCCACGACAGCATGAGCCGGCTCGAGACGGAGCACATCGACCTCTACCTGCTTCACTGGCGGGGTGCCGTGCCGCTGGAAGAGACCGTCGACGCCTTCGAACGGCTCCAGCAGGCGGGCTCGATCGGCGCGTGGGGCGTGAGCAACCTCGACACCGACGACCTCGCCCAACTTCCCGACGGCGCCCTCCCGCAGACCGACCAGGTCCTCTACAACCTCTCGCGCAGGGGTCCCGAGTACGACCTGCTCCCCCGCCTGCGCGAACTGTCGGTCCCCACGATGGCGTACGCACCGGTGGAGCAAGGCCGCATCCTCCGGGAGCCGGCGCTGCGCTCCGTCGCCGACGCGCACGGCGCGACCCCCGCCCAGGTGGCGCTCGCCTGGGTGTTGCGCGGCGGCGACACCATCGCCATCCCGAAGGCCGGCACCGCCGCCCACGTGGAGGAGAACCGCAAGGCCCTCGACCTCCGCCTCACCGCGGACGACCTCGCCGCACTCGACGTGGCCTTCCCTCCACCGTCTCGGAAGCAGCCGCTCGAAATGCTGTGACACCGGGAAGAGCCGCGTACGGAGGGTGCGTCGGGCGGCTCCCCTCGGAGAGGGCCGCCCGGGAGTCGTCGCGACGACCGCGCGACCACGAGCGGCGGGGGGGCCCCG
>NZ_AJTQ01000281.1 GCF_000262345.1 Streptomyces xiaopingdaonensis
GGAATCCCCACGCGGCCGCGGGTACCGCGAGCGCGCTCACAGGAGTCGGGCTCGTCGAGGCGGCCGGGGCACGTCGGTGCAGGGGCAGGGCCGCGGCGCACTTCCCTCGGGCTCACGCCGTCGGGGCCGGCACCCCAGCCAGGCGCAACCGTTCGCCGGCGCCACCGAACGCACGACGCTCACGAAGGCGGTCGGGGCATATCGAGACCGCGGCCGCCTCCCCTGCCCCGGCTCACGCCGCCGGGGTGAACACCCCCACCCCACGCAACCGCTCGGCAGCGTCACCGAGCGCGCGACGCTCGCGCGCCGGAGCGCCGGCGCGGGTGAACGCGCGCCGCTTCTCCAGGCGGCGGCCCGCGCCCGCGAGTATCCCGACCGTCTCCTCCGCGGACCCGGCCTCGGGCGGCGGGGCCCCGTTGGCGAGCCGCACGGCGCAGGCGGTCGCCGCGTCGACGACGCGTTCGGCCGTCGCCATCGCCGGCAGCCACTCGTGCATCCGCCCGCGCAGCCAAAGGAGTTCGGCGGACGCCGTCTCCGCGAGGCCGCGCGCCTCCGCGAGCGCGCGGTAGGCGGCCCTGCGCAGAGCCCTGCGGTGCGCCACGGACTCGGTGTCGTCCGGCCTGGCTGCAAGGGCGAGCCGCACGTACTCCTCGGTGAGACGCAGCCCGACGACGAACCGGTGCCCGACCCGCGCCCCCGGTCCGAAGACGAGCGGCAGGTGGCCGACGAGCAGCGCGAGTCCGCACGCGATCGCCGTGTGGGTGACGCGGGCGCCCGTTGCCTGGGTGTCCCCCGCCGTGAAGACCATCGCGAGCACCATCACCGTAGCCACGGCGGTCTGTCCGGCGAAGTGCCGCCCGGCGACCGGCACCGCGGCACCGGCGGCGCCCGCGACGATCACGGGCCACCACGGCCCGCCGCCGAGCAGCCACAACAGCTCGAAGACGAGCACCCCGAGGACGGTGCCCGCGAACCGGCTCACCGTCCGCGAGAAGAGCGGCCCCATGTCCGGCTTGACGAGGAAGGCCGCCGTGGCGGGCAGCCAGTACCAGTGCGCCGTGCTCAGCGGCTGCGCGGCGGCGGTGGCCGCCGAGACGGTGACCGCGACGCGCAGCCCGTACTCGCGTCCGGCGGCACCGAGCATCCGGCCGCGCCGGCTCCGCCGCCGCACGGCCGCGTCGAGGGTGTGGGGCGGGGTCGCGGTGGTCGGTTCGGTCCGGGCGAAGACCTCTGCCGCCTCGAAGAGCGCGCGGTCGAAGGAAGTGCGCGCCGGGGTGTCCGAGGCGGGCGCCGGGAGCCGCCCCGGCAGCGCGCCGGTGCGCGCGGCGGCGGC
>NZ_AJTQ01000282.1 GCF_000262345.1 Streptomyces xiaopingdaonensis
AGCCGGCGCGGGCCTCCGGCGACGCGTGCCGGAAGGGGGCGCCCCTCCCACAGCAACGCGACGCTCGCTTCGCAGAGCGCCGTGGCCGCGGTGAACCGTCCGGCGAGGAGCGCCTCTTCGACGCGGCCCGAACGGCGCAGGGTGCGCAGGACCCTGCGCATCCGGAGGGCCTCGTCCGCACGGTCGAGCGCTGTCGTGAGGCGCCGGCGCGCGGCCTCGGCTCCGGGCCGTCCCGCCGCTTCCAACGCGTCGGCGAGCGCCTCGTAGACGCCGGCGACCGCCGCGCGTTCCCCGTCGAGCGCACCGGCACGCGCGCCCGGCGTACGCAGCAGAACCCGGAGGAGCAGGAGCCAGCCCGCACCACCGAGGAAGCAGAGCGCCTTCAGCCAGGGTTCGCCGGGCAGCGGCATCCCGGCGCCCACGGCGGTCGCCACCGTAAGCTGCATACCGGCGGCCGAGAGCACGGGTCCGCTCACGCTCACCGCGCCCGAGACGAGCCCCACGGCGAAGAGCAGCGGCACGGCCCACCACCCCGAGGCCACCAGCGCCGCGAGGACGCTGCCGAGCAGGATGCCGAAAGCCCCCGCGAGCGCCGGTACACCGATGTGCGCGATGCCCGTACGCCGCGTGCCCGGACGGTCGTTGACGCCGGCGAGCATGGCACCGACGCCCGCGAGCACACCCGCCGCCGGGTGTCCTGCGAGGGTGGCGAGGACGAGGAGCGGTCCCGCGCTGAGCGCCCCGCGGAAGACGGCCTGCCAGGGCACGGGGCCCCGCTGCCAGTGGAAGAGATGCGCCAGCCAGGGCGGCATCACGGCGCGCGTGCGGGGCTCGGAAGGGGTTCGGGGTGCGGACTGCGGACGGTGCGGTGTCCCGTGCACTTGCCTCCTCGTCGGTGGGGGACGATCCGGCGGGCGGCACTGGCCGACGGCATGCTGCAACCATCCAGCGTAACGGAGGCCCGCACGGAGCCCGCAGTACGCCCGACGCCTCGGAGCCGGTGTCACGGCGGGACAACTCTGCGCAGTCGCTGCGGAGTTGGCGGGAGCTGGTGCGGACGCACCCGTATCGCCACACAGCGCATCGGGTCGTGCACTCAGAGGCAGAGTCGATCTCCGTACCGGCTCTGAAGAACGGGAGCCGCCCGGGAGCAGTCAACCCCGCGCCAACTCCCCGGCCGCCCAGGAGGCCACGGGTTCCGAGCACCGGACTCCCCCGCCCGGACTCGCCACGCAGACGCGCACGCCGGCGGTCGCGTCTCCCGGCGATCGGCGCAGGGGCCAGCGCACGCCCGACAGCCACCAGCGTCGATCAGCGCGAGGAGCGAACGCTCCCACCGCGCCCCCGGGCTCGCCCCTTGAGCCGACCGCACCGGTTCTTCAGCAAACCGGCCTTCGCCGCAAGGGTGTTGGTCCGCCCGGCACCGCTCGGGCCACCCTGCGAGGCACGGGGTCCTCCGCTCGGCAGACGCACGGTGGACCGGGACCGCCCGCCGGCGCCGTGGTGCCAGGGGCAGTGCGCGGCGCCACCGCCGTGCGCGGTGTGGCGGTGCGTGTGGCGCGGTGTGCCGGCGACGGCGAGCAGCCCGCCAAGGACGGCCGCGTTCTTGCCGAACTGGGTGCGGTGGCCGCTGCGCGCCTCGGCCTCGTCGTGCTGCCACCACGCGTGGCCCGCGTAGGTCGTCGGGACGAGGGAGGCGGCGAGCACCAGCGCGGAGACGCGGGGCAGCCGGCCGACCGAGAGCGAGGCCCCCGCGAGGAGCTGCACGGCCGCGTTGGCCCGCACCAGCAGGACGTCGTCGTCGGGGAGGAACGGCAGGTAGCCGCGGAGCTGCTCCAGCGTCCCCTTGGCGAGGTCGGCACGCGGCTCGGGGTTCCGCAGGGTGTCGATCCCGCTGCTGAGAAAGAGCGAGCCGAGCATCGGGCGGGCGGCGATCTGGAGGAGTCTCATCTCTACCTCTGTCTGGCTCGGTGACGCGTGAGACCGGTGGCGCGGGACGGGTGCGCGATGCCGCCCGAGGGGAGGCGCCGGCGCCCGCAACGGGGCGCCCCCTGTGCGTACCCCCTGCTCCCGGCCCGACGGCTGCGGGGGCGGGCGGCTTCACCCGGTCGGCGCCCGAGCTGGTGCACGCGCCCGCGCACGCGGCGAGCGTGAGTGCGGGCCGCCCGCACGCCGTGGCCCGTTCCGAGAGGCGCTGCCGGAAGGTCGTGAGGGACACGTGAGCATCACCGACTACCGCACGGAGTTCGACGGCAGGACCGCCCTCATCACCGGCGCCGCCTCGGGGATCGGACTGGCGATCGCGCGCCGGCTCGCGGCGGGAGGCGCCGCGGTCGTCCTCGCCGACTACGACGAGGAGGGCGCGGCCGACGCCGCGGGCGAACTCCAGAACTCGGGCTCGCGCGCCGCCTCGGTCTTCGTCGACGTGACGGACGCGGCCTCCACCTCGGCCGCGGTCCGGTTCGCGGCCGACGCTTTCGGCGGCCTCAACCTGGCCGTCAACAACGCGGGCGTGGCCGGCCCCTCCCAGCCGACGGGCGCCTACGACACCGACGCGTGGAGCCAGGTCATCGCCGTGAACCTCACGGGGGTCTTCCACTCGCTCCGCTTCGAGCTGCCGATCCTCGCCGACGAGGGCGGCGGCGCGGTCGTCAACCTCTCCTCCATCCTCGGCGTCAACGGTTTCGCCGGCTCCCCCGCCTACGTCGCCGCGAAGCACGGCGTGATCGGCCTCACCAAGACGGCGGCCCTCGAGTACGCGCCGCAGGGCGTCCGCGTCAACGCCCTCGGGCCCGGCTTCGTCGACACCCCGCTCCTCGGCCGCATCGACCTCACGGAGCGCGAGGAGCTGATCGCACGGCACCCCCAGGGCCGTCTCGGCACTCCCGAGGAGATGGCAGAGGTCACGGCCTTCCTCCTCAGCGAGCGGGCCTCGTTCGTCGAGGGAAGCTTCCACCTCGTCGACGGAGGCTACTCGGCGCAGTGAAGAGAGGACGCGCCAAAGCCGCGGCCGGCGGCGGCAGTTGGCCGGCGCCGGCCGCGGTCGGGGGCGGGGTCATCGGTCGAGGTCTGCGTCGTCGGAGAGCCCCTCGGCTTGCTCCCAGTCCCGGATGTCGGTCGTCCGGGGCGGCTTCTCGTCCTCGTCCTTGAGGACGTGGACGGCGGCCTCCTCCGCGCCCGCGGCGCCGGCGTCGACGCCCTCGTCCCAGGCGAGCTGCTCGGGGTCGTCGACGGGATGCGTCCCCTCGTCGCCTGCGAGCAGGCGGCCGGACCTCGGTCCCGGGCCGCCTTCCCATCTGTCGTCGACCGGTTCCGGGTCGTCGACGGATGAGAAGGTGCCTGTCGGTGCGGCCTCCGAGCCGGACTCCGGCTGCTCCTCGGCGAGGAGCTCGTCGTGGGTCTCGCCTTCGCGCTGCTCCTCGACGGTGTTGCCGTAGCGCTCGCCTCTCGACCAGCGGTCCGACGGCAGGATGCCCGCGTCGAGCGGGTCCGGCTCCAGTTCGTCGGCGTCGAACTCGTCCGAGTCGAGGGCCTCCGACTTCTCCAGGTCCGCGTCGACGGCGAACTCCGGCTGTGCTTCCTCGTTCGGGTCGGTCATCTCGCTGCCCCTTTCGGTACGGGGGGTCGCGCGCCCCACGGTGCCGCGCTGGTCAGGCCGCTGTCCAGGAGTACCGGACGACGCCTGCGATGCGGCCGTGCTCGGCGAGGGTGCCCTCGGGTACGAAGACGACCTCGGCGTCGGTGGAGAGCGCCGTCTCCACCGTCTCGTCGACGATGTCGTCGACGAGGCCCTCTTCCAGGCCGGCGGCGCGGGCCTCTTCGTCGGAGACCGGCCGGAGATGGCCCTCCTCCACGCGGACGGTCTCGCGGTAGCTCTCCTCGACGACGAGGAGGCTCAGTCTCGCCTCGTGGGCGCTGGTCCACACCTCGTCGAGGCCGGCGGCGAAGGTGCGGTTGCCGCGTGCGCTGCCGAGCCGCTCCAGGGCGAACGCCGTGCGGCGCTCGTCGAGTTCGGCGAGCGCCGGCTCCAGCGCCGCGGCGAGGACGTGGCCGGGCGCGTCCGCGAGCCCGCCCTTGGCGAGGACGGCGTCGGCGGAACGGGCGTGGTGCGCGCCGACGTCCTCCAGCGCGCTGAGTCCCTGGCGCAGCGCCACGAGGCAGAGCCGCCGCGGCTCGTTCTCCAGCAACCGGCCGAGCGCCGCGTCGACGGCGCGGAGGTACTGGCGGGCCGCCTCATGGCGGTAGCCGGAGGGCGCCACGGTCTCGCGCGCCGTCAGCTCGACGCCCTCCTCGATCGGCGCCTCGACCGGGAAGCCGTCCCGCCGCGCCTCGGTGACCTGCAGGTCGCTGCCGCTCCAGAGGCGGGCGCGGCGCTCGTCGAAGCACAACACCCAGTAGCGGCGCGCCTGCGCGGTGGCCGCCACGAGGTTGCGGGTGAGGAAGGTCTCCCCGACGACGACCCGCTCGCCCGCGGACCGCGGCAGGTACCAGACCTGGTGCTCGCCCCGCGCGGCGAAGAGCACGAGGGTGTCGAGCGCGTGGACGTGGTCGACCTCCTCCTCGGCCTGTTCGAGCTGGGCCGTGACGTCCGCGCGGACGTCCTCGGCGACGTGCGCGTCGTCGTGGAGCCGCTTGGCGACGCCCGCGACGAGGTTCCGCACGCGCACCGGGTCCTGCTGGTTGTCCGGCCGGGTGCGGTGCGTCGGCACGACGAGTGTGACCGCCGGGTAGGGGCGGGGCTTTCGGAGCGCGGCGAGCACGGCGTCGGAGAGGTCGGTGGTACGCATCCATGCCTCGTTCTCGAAGGGGACGGGCCGCCCTCTCAGGATCACGCCGCTCCGGGGCGTGCGCACGTCGGAATGCGCGCGGGCGCAGGCGTCCGCGGATGCCGGGGCGCGGGCGCCGACGTAGCCTGAAGTCGCCCGGCGCGTACGCCGATGCGTGCGCTGGGCGAAATTGCTGCCGAGAGCCGCGGGCGGCCTCACACGAGGGCAGCGCCGAGCGCCTGCGGCGGACAGGGAGCGAGTCGTGAAGCCAGACAGCCACCCCGACTACCACCCCGTGGTCTTCCGCGACCAGGCGGCGGGCTACGCCTTTCTGACCCGGTCGACGGCCACCAGCGACCAGACCATCGCGTGGGACGACGGCGGCACCTATCCCGTCGTCGACGTGGAGATCTCCTCGGAGAGCCACCCCTTCTACACCGGCAGGGCGAGGGTGGTCGACACCCAGGGGCAGATCGCCAAGTTCCAGCGCAGGTACGGCGGTTCCGAGCAGGAGGGTCAGGAGGACTCATGAGCGACACCGAAGGGGAGCCCGAACTCCCGAGCTCGGACGAGGTCCTCCACGCGGCCCCCAGCAGCGACCCCACCCCCGAGGACGTCGTCCTCGCCTCGGGACGCGACATGACGCCGGAGAACCTGGAGTGGGCACGCAAGCGGCTCGCCGAAGAGGGGCGGGCGGCACTCGACAAGGAGCTTCCGTAGGTCAACGGCCGGGGGAATGCGGGTGGTTGCGGTACTCGGCGCCATAAGCGTGCGCAACTGGAGGCCGGGATGACGTGCCTGCACCGAGGAGGCTCCTTCGCACTGCAGAACGCGGTCCGACAACGGAATTGAGCGCTCCTACGCAGCGTACGCTGAGATACCGAAGGCTGAACTCTGGTACAGGGGGCGCAGCATGACCGCAAAGCTTCCCGACGAGCTGACCACTGGTGAACGCATTCGCATCGCGCGCGAACGGCGCGGTATGTCCCGCGCCGTGTTGGCGGGTCTGGTGGGCCGCTCCGCCGACTGGCTGAAGAAGATCGAGAACGGCGACCGCGAACTTCGCTCTCTGCCCGTACTTGTCCGCCTCGCACAGACTCTGCGCATTGCCGATGTTGCCACTCTGACCGGCGTCGATTCCGCCACGCCCGTGACCGAGTGGGGAAAGCTCTCCCACCCGGCCGTTCCCGCGCTTCGAAACGCCGTGCATGCCTCCCTCTTTTGCCGGGCCTCCTACGAAACCGGCAGCAACGACGAGTTGAGCGGCCGCGTACGACAGGCGTGGATCACCTGGCACTCCTCGCCTTACCAGCGCACCGAAGTCGGTGCTGTGCTGCCTGACTTGCTGCTCTCATGCCACGCGGCAACCAGGCGGGCCGAAGGCGAAGACCGGCGCAGGGCATACGCGACCACAGCCGAGGCGTACGCGCTCGCCCAGCAGTATGCGGCCCACACCACAGAGCCCGAGTTGTACTGGCTCACCGTCGATCGCGCCCGCATGGCGGCCGAGGAGTCCGACGATCCGGTACTCCTCGGTGCCGCTGCCTGGGTCGTCGGCAACGGCCTGCGCGAGAGCGGTCACACCGACGAGGCTCTGCGACTCGTTTCCGAAGCCGCGGACTCCCTCCACGCGCGGCTGGAAGAGGGCTCGAACATTCTTCGAGGCACGTTCGGCGCTCTGTGCCTCCACGCAGCGATCACAGCAGCGAAGGAAGGGCGCGAAGGGGACGCCTGGCGCTGGTGGGACAAGGCAGAGGCCACTGCCTCCCGCATCCCCGACTACACCCACCCGTGGACCGCATTCGGCACGGGCAACGTCGCGGTGCACGCCGTGTCCATCGGAGTGGAACTCCGCACCCCCGGGGCAGCGTTGCGACGGGCCACCGGAACCGTCCCGGCGTCGATCGCCTCGGTGGAGCGTCGCTCCCGGCTCTTCGTGGATGCCGCGCGGTCCGAACACGCCCGCAACGAGCATGCCGGGTCACTGCACTATCTGCGGCGGGCATTCGAGGTCTCGCCCGAAGCCGTGCGCTACGTGCCGTCGGCCCGCGTGTTGGCCGGCGCGTTGACCCGATCCGCACCCGCTGTGCTGCGGTCCGAAGCCGTTGAACTCGCCGAAGCGGTAGGTGCCACTGCGTAGATCGACAAGACAGGGGGACAAGCTGTCCCCCTGATGCCGATCTTCCGGACCTAACTTCCCGGCATGTCGAAGAACAGTCACCCGTCGGCCGATGCGCTGAAGACCGGGCAGCATGCAGCCGGCCAAGTTGCCGACGCGCTGCACACAGCCGGAGTCGTCCTGACTCCCCTTCGCGGAGGATTCCCCGTACAGGAGCGACCGTTCGTCGCACTGGTAGGGGTCGGCGCCGCCTCGACGGCCCGTCTCGCCGAGTGGATCTGGAAGCGGGCATGAAGGCGGTCCACGCCCGGATGGAGATCCGGGTGTACCGGGTACGGGCCGATGGCTCCCGCGTCCCGGGGCCGGACGTCAAGGTCGTCGTGACGGGCGACCACGTGCCTACGCCGCTCACGTCGCAGTGGCCACCCTGCACGTGCTCCGCGTGCACGGTGCCTCGAGCCGACCGAGAGAGTCCCTGACACACGTCTACGAGCAATCGGACACGCGGTACCAGGAGCCGAGCCGCAGGGCGCTGCCGCTTCCCCACGCCCGGACAACGCTGACACCAGCGCTTCCCCGGCCTCCGTGCACACGTATAGCGCCTGGGGCTTGGGCCCGCCTGCACTCCTCGGGGATGCTCACGGCGCAGGGCGTCTTCGCCGCGCTCGCCGGTCTCCTCGCGGAGCGGACGTCGCCGGCCGCCGCCATGGCGATGCTCGCCGGTGCCTCGGCCGGGACGACGCTGCTCCTCGCGCCCGGGTTGCGCCGCGCGGTGCCGCGGCCGCCGGCGTGACGCCCCCTCAGTACGCAGCCGTGAAGCGCTCCTGGACGTGGTGCGGTTCTTCGAACTCGTCGACGAGGGCGACGGCGTAGTCCTCGGCGGAGATCCGACTGGTGCCGCCCGTGTCGCTGACCAGGTCGTCGAGGCCGGTGCGGTAGCGGCCGGTGCGGTCGCCCGGCGCGATGTCCGCCGCGGGGCTGAAGTTCGTCCAGCGGACGTCGTCGACGGTGCGGAGGTACTCCAGCGCGTCCCCGTGCGCGTGCATGATCTGCCGGACGGCCTCGGGCAGCCCGGGCGCGTCCCACACCCGCGTCCCGTCCGGGGTGCGCAGCGAGCCGGCCCCGCCGACCACGATCAGCCTCGGCGCACGCGTCCCGAGCCTGCGCAACCCTTCGACGAGCGAGACGACGGACGGCCTGATCAACGCGCGGTGGCCCGGCCCGTCCCCGCCGCCGACCGCGCTCACCACGGCGTCCTCGCCCTCTGCGGCGCGCACCACCGACTCCTCGGAGAGCACGTCCCCCGTGACGACGGTCAGCCGCCGATGCTCCTCGTCGAACCGCGAGGGGTCCCGCACGACGGCGGTCACCCGATGGCCGCGGTCGAGCGCCTCCCGGACGACCCTGCTGCCGATGGTCCCGTTGGCGCCGAAGACGGCGAGCTTCCCCATGGCTGACCCCTGCTCCCTGACTCGGCCTCTGCTGTCCGCCGCGGCACGTGGCCGCCTGCGCCCTCAGGCTCGCAGAGCCGTCCGCCGACGGCACCCCGACGTGGCAGCGGCCGTATCGGTGTTGACAACCGTCACCGATGCAACCTTTGCACCGCGTGGGCCGAGTGCGCTTCACTGCCTTTGAGGGCAGCCTGCTGGCAGACGACGCGCACCGCGGGTGTGCGACAGCGGACGGAGGGACGCAGTGCACGCAGGAGACGACGAGGAGCACGGCACCGGCACCGGCCGACCGGTCGGCGACGGAGCGCACCGGGACGCGCGGGCGCACGCCGGACCCTCCGCAGAGCGCTCGTCGGACCCGGCGCACGCGGGCCACTCACACGCCCTCTCCCCCTCTGCCGACGCCGGATGGCTCACCGCCGCGCTCGTCCTCATCTGCGGATTCATCTGCGTCGAATCGGTGATCGCCTTCACCGCCGGCTCGCTGGCGCTCCTCTCGGACGCCGCGCACATGCTCACCGACGCCTTCTCGATCGTCCTGGCACTCGTGGCGATGCGCCTCGCCGCGCGGCCGGCCCGAGGCGGCTACACGTACGGGCTGAAGCGGGCCGAGATCCTCTCTGCGCAGGCCAACGGGCTCACGCTGCTCCTCGCTGCGGTGTGGCTCGGCTACGAGGCGGTGCGCAGACTCTTCCAACCGCCCGAGGTGACCGGCTGGTTGGTGCTGGTGACGGCACTCGCGGGCGTCGTCGTCAACCTCGCCGCGACCTGGTGCCTCGCCAGGGCCAACCGGGCCTCGCTCAACGTCGAGGGCGCATACCAGCACATCCTCAACGACCTCTACGCCTTCGTCGGCACCGCGGTCGCCGGCCTCGTCATCCTCACCACCGGCTTCGTCAGGGCCGACGCCATCGCCACGCTCGTCGTCGTCGGACTCATGGTCAAGGCCGGCTACGGGCTGCTCCGCGACTCCACCCGCATCTTCCTCGAAGCGGCGCCGAAGGGGCTCGACCCGGACGCGATCGGCGACCGGCTCGCCTCGGCTCCCGGCGTCACCGAGGTGCACGACCTGCACGTCTGGACGATCACCTCGGGGCAACCCGCGCTCTCCGCGCACGTGCTCGTCGAGCCGCGGGGCGACTGCCACCGGGTCAGGCGCCACCTCGACCGGCTCCTCGCCGAGGAGTACGCGCTCACCCACACCACGCTCCAGGTCGACCACGCGCCGGCGCACGGCAGCACGGCGGTGCGCTCGGCGGGGCCCGGCGGCTGCGTCGAGCGCACCGCCGTGCCC
>NZ_AJTQ01000283.1 GCF_000262345.1 Streptomyces xiaopingdaonensis
CCCGTCCGAGGGAGGCGGTTCGCTCGGGGAGGGCGACTCCGTCTCGCACTCCGGGGGCTCGGTCGGCGACGGCTCGTCCGGCTCGGACGGGCCCGGCTTCGAGGGCGAAGGGCCGGGCGAGGGCTCTGAACCACCCGGCGTGGAGCCGTCGTCCGGCCTCGGGCCGATCTCGATGCCGCCGCCCTTGTCCTTGCCGCCCTTGCCGCCCTTGCGGGCGTGCCCCTTCTTCTTGTGCGCGGACTCGGGCTCCTTGCCGCCCGCGCCCGCCGTGCTGGGCAGGGCTCCCCTGCCGTCGGGTACGGCGTGCACGCCGCCGCGGTAGAACTCGAACCAGGAGAGCACGGTCCGCAGGTAGTCGCGTGAGTGGTTGTAGCCGAGGACCGCCCGGTCGAGGTCGGCCTTGACGGCGAGGTCGCGTTCCCCCGCGCACAGGTAGCGGCCTGCGGCGAGAGCGGCGTCGAAGACGTTGTGCGGATCCTTGCGCCCGTCGCCGTTGCCGTCGGCTCCCCACGCGGCCCACGTGGACGGTATGAACTGCATCGGCCCGACGGCGCGGTCGAAGGCGCGGTCGCCGTCGTAGCGGCCGCTGTCGGTGTCCGTGATCCGCGCGAAGCCTTCGCCGTCGAGGACGGGGCCGAGGATCGGCCTGCGGGTGGTGCCGTCGGCGGTGACGTCGCCGCCGCGCGCCTGCCCCGACTCGACCCTGCCGATGGCGGCGAGGAGTTCCCACGGAAGCCGGCACCGCGGGTCTGTGCGCCCGACGGAACGCTCGGCCTTGCGGTACGCCGCGAGCACGGTCGCCGGGATGCCGGACTGCTCCTGGACGCGCTCGACGGCGCCGCGGGTCGGCGGTCCAGGCGACAACGGGGTGCGGAGCGGCGGGAGTTCGGTGTGGTAGACGTCGTCGGACGGAGCGTTGTCCGGGATCGTCCAGGACTCGTCGGGGCCCTCGTCGCGGGGTGCGCCCTGGCCCGCGGAGGCCGAGCCGGGGGCTTGCGAGGCGGTGAGCGCAGCGACCGCGACGACCGCGAGCGCGGTTCCCGCCGTGCCGCGGCGGATGCGTGCGCCGTAGCGGCGCCGGCCGAGCAGACTCATTGCGTTGCCTCCTGGTTCGTCGTCCGGCGGAGCGCGCTCCGTCGTCGGCTGTCGGGTTGTCGTCGGCGGTCCTCCCGCGGCTCCGGCCGACGTGCGCGCTAGTCGAAGGTGTCGATGCTGTTGATCCGCCAGGAGGCGCCGGTGCGGACGGCGTCGACCGCGAGCATGGCGCCCGCGTACGCCGAACCGTCGTCCGCGGCGGCCGAGTCGGTCCTGCCCGCCGCACCGGTGCGGGTGCTGCGCTGGTCGGCGAAGACGAGGACGCGGGCGCGGTCCTTGCCGTCCGCCGAGCTGATCCGCTCGACGGCCGCGTCGGTGACGGTCGTGGTGAGGACGAGTTTCTGTTTCTCTCCCTGCTTCCTGAGCCCGTCGAGGAGCCGTGCGTGCTGGGCCACGGCGGGGCCCGTCAGCAGGCGGCCGGCCGCGTCGCGGTTCTTCCGCGGTGCCGCGTGGTCGTACGAGAAGAGGGCGTTGACGGCCTCCGTCACCTTGCCCTTCACCTCACTGGTGCGGGCGGTGTCGGTGAGCGCGCTGTTGCGGACCGCCTCGGTGTCGCGTAGCTCGCCCGCGCGTGCGCCGGCCCAGCCGGCGAACGCGCCGAGGAGGACGGTGAGGAGCGCCAGTGCGGCGAGTACCCGGTTGCGGCGCCGTCGGGCGCGTACCGGGTCCGGCTCCGCGCCCTGTTCGGCGTCCGCGTGGCCTACCTGCGTCGGCGCATGGGGAGTTCGGCGGTCCCCCGGCGGGCGCTCCGCGGGCGGGCTCTCGGCGGTGTCCGGTTCCGCCGTGCGGGCGGCGAGGCGGCGCTGCCGGTTGAGGAGGTGGCGTGTGGTCGGCATCGGGGCTCCTCACTCCTTGCCCTGGTCCTGGTCGGAGGTGCCGGGCTCGCTTTCGCCTGCGGAGTCGCCCACGGGGACCTGTGCGAGGGCACTGAGCTTCCAACCCCCCGAGGTGCGGGTCAGCTCGCACCGCATCCGGGTGTCCTTGGTGGTCGGCTTCTGCTTCGGCGCGTTGACGGTGGTGCGCACGGCGACGACTGCGCCGGCTCGGCCCGCACGCTCGTCGAGTTCGTAGAGGGCCGCGGAGAGGACCTTGGCGCGGGTGACGGTCTTCGCCGCCTTCACCTGCTTCTCGAACTCGCCTCGTCCGTCCGCAAGTTGCTTGCGCAGCTCCCCGGTCGTCGACCGCTGCCAGGTGGACAACCCCTGCGCGACGTTGCGGTGGTCGAGGGTGTTGAGGTTCTGCACCCCTTGCTCGGCGGCCGACAGGGCACGGTCGCGGCTCTCGCCGTACGCGCGCGCTCCGTCGTCGGCCGCTGCGTGCCAGCTCCAGCCGCCCCACGCGGCGAAGCAGAGCGCCGCCACGAGCAGCGCCACCGCGGCGGCGAGCACCGGGTCCTTCGGCGGGCGCACCAGCGCGCGCACCCTTTCTCTCATCGATCCGCTCCTCCTCTGCCGTACGCCCCTGGGGCGCTCCGCGTGCTCACCTCGCCGCGAGGCGCACGATCCGCCACTCACCGCCCCGCCGTTCGGCCGTCACGGCCAACTGGGCCGCGGCGGTGGAGGGTTGGCCACCGTCGCGAGTGCTCGTCTGGTCGAGGAAGACGAGCAGCCGGGCCCGGTGGTCGTCGAGGCTGACGACGCCGGTGTGCACCACCCGCGTCGTCAGCGTCAGCTTCTGCTCGGTGACGCGCTTCCGCAGTTGCCCGTAGAGCCGCCGGTACTGCGTCGCCGCCTCGCCGCGCAGCAGGCGCCTGGCGTCGAGTTCCGTGGTGCGGACGCCGTCGGGGGTGTACGAGAAGACCTTGGCCAGGGCGTCTCCCACCTCGCCCGAGACCTCCTCGGTGGCCTCCCGGTCGGTGAGGGCGTGGTTCCGCGCGGAGTCGGCCGAAGTGAGGCGGTACGCGCCGAAGAGCATGAGGCCGCCGGCGAGGACGGCGACGGCGAGCGCCGCCGCGAGCATCACCCGGCGGGTACGCCGTGCCGCCAACCGGCCGCGCAGCCAGGGGCGTTGGCCGCGCCTGACGTCCGCGGCCGGGTCGGCGTCGGCCGCCGCGTCGGTCTCCGCCGTGCGTTCGGCAGAGGTGTCCACGTCCCGGGTCGAGGTGGTCACGAGTCGCCTCCCTCGGCGCCCTCGGCCGGCACGGCGCCGAGTGCGCGCAGCTTCCATCCGTCGCCGGTGCGTTCCAGTCCCGCGGTGAGACGCTTGCGGTCGGTGGTCGGGGCGCCGCCGCGCTCGGTGACGCGGATGTGCACCGTGGCGATGAGCTCCGCGGTGCCGGAGCGGGTGTCGAGTCGGACGACGGCGGCGTCCGTGACCTTCGCCCGGGCCGTCGTGCCCGCCTTGGCGAGCGTGGCGGCGTCGCTCCTTCCGGTACGCCGCAGTTCGTCGCGGAGCGGGCCCGTCGACGCGGCACGCCAGCGCGCCAGGCCGTCCTCGATCCGGCCGCTGCGCACCGAGTTGAGCGTCTCCAGGTGCCGCTTGCCGCTGTCGAGGACGGTGTCCCGGGCCGCCGCGTACGCGAGGTCGTCGTCGGTCTCGGCCTGCCACAACTGCCACCCGGAGAAGGCGAGGAAGAGCGCCGCGGCAGCCGCCGCGCACCAGCCCGCCCACCTGCCGAGCGCATGCTCGGGTGCGTCCGCCACCGCGCGCTCCTCTCCGCTCACCGCCCGCCTCCGATGCGCAACAGCCCCCGCACGCCCACCGGTTGGCGGCTGTCGGTGCCGGGGAGTCCGAGGGCGCCCGGCAGCGCGCCCTTGCCTCCCGCGTCCTCGCCGAGGCGGAGCGAGCCGGGTTTCGCCGGACTGGGGAGCGGCCCGCCGGAGGGGACGTTGGCGGAGCCGCGGACGTTCTTGCCCGTGCTCGGCGGGGAGGCGCACCGTGCCTCCGTGTTGGCCGGCCCCGACGAGGTGTCGAGACCGTTGCGGTAGCGGGTGCCGCCGTAGCCGTCGGTGCACGGCAACGGGTCGAAGAAGGTGACCGCCATGCCGAACTCGGCGCCTCTGCCCGTGATCGCAGTGGAGCCGGCGGCCGCCGCCTGCGGCAGTCGCACCAGCAGCTCCTCGATGCCGTGCTGCCGTGTGACCGCCAGCTCCGACGTGGTCGTGAGGTTGGCGAGCAGGACGCTGAGGCTCGGATCGACGTCCTCAAGCAGGCCGCTGAGCTGGGTCGCGGCGCCGGGTGTCTCGGCGATGAGGCGCCTGAGGTCGGTGTCGGAACCCTTCAACCGCCCGGCCAGCTCCTCGGCGCCGCGCGCGAACGTCCGCAGCGCCTCGCCTTCCTCGTTCTGGGTGCGCAGCACCGTCTCGCCGTCGACCAACAGGCGTTGCGTCGCGGGAAAGTTGGCGTCCGCGGCGTCGATGAACTCGGCACCCGAGTCGAGGAGGACGTCGAGGTCGTCGCCGCGGTTGTGGAAGAGCGTGCCCAACTCGTCGACGACGGTGCGGAGCGACTCGAGCGGCACGGAGGAGGTGAGGCGGTCGAGACTGGTGAGCACCTTCGTCGGAGGGTCGGGGACGCCGGTGTCGGAGCGCTCGATCACGGCGCCCTGCGCGAGGTAGGGGCCGCCGGCTTTCCGGGGCTGGAGGTCGATGTACTGCTCGCCGACGGCGGAGAGCCCTGCGACCTGCGCCTTGAGGTCGGAGGGTATGCGCGGTGCCGACTTCTCGATCTCCAACTCCGCCTCGACGCCGTGCGCCGTCAGGTCGATGGCGCCCACGCGTCCGACGGAGACACCGCGGTAGGTGACGTTGGCGTGCTCGAAGAGGCCACCGGTGCGGGCGAGTTGGACGCGCACGGTGTAGCTGTCCCGAAAGCCGACGAGGTGGCCGACATCGGCGTAGCGCACGCCGATGAAGGCGAGGACCACGACGGCGAGGAGGACGAAGACGAGATTCTTGACGAGCGTGGCCTTGGTGACCATCAGCCCTCCCCCTCCTGGCGCCGCTGGGACGCGCGGTCGCCGGGCTGCTGCGAACTCCCGTTCCCGACAGCGGAGTTGTCGGTTCCTTGCGCGCCGGCGTCGGCGACGGGCGGCAGCGCGACGGGTGGCAGGGCACCGGAGGCGGCCGCGGCGGGGTCGGTGAGGACGGGCGGTACAGGCGTCTCCTCGACCGGGGGCACGATCTGGGTGCCGGGGACCGCGGTCATGTCGAGGTAGACGTTGAGGTAGTCGCCCTTGACGCCGCGCAGGACCTCGTCGGTGAAGGGATAGGTGAAGAGCACCTGGAGGGAGTCGGGCAGGTCGCGGCCGGCGTCGGCGAGGCCGCGGAGCGCGGGGGCGAGCGCGCGCAGGTCCGCGACGAAGTCGTCCTTGGTCTTCTCGACGGTCTCCACCGCGACATCCGAGAGGTCGTCGAGCGAGCCGAGCATCCGCATGAGTTGACCGCGTTGCTTGGAGAGGACCTCGATGCCGGGACTGAGCCCCGTGAGCGTCGTGCCGATCTGCTTGCGGCGCGAGGAGAGCGTCGAGGCGAGGCGGTTGACGCCGTCGAGCGCGTCGGTGATGTCCTTGCGGTGGCCGTCGAGGTTCTTCACCAGCTTCTCGACGCGGCGGAGCATCGAGCGGACTTCCGGCTCGTTGCCGGAGAGCGCCTTGTTCAGCTCCTTGGTGATCGTTTTGAGCTGGCTGACGCCACCACCGTTGAGGAGCATCGAGAGCGCGCCGAGTACCTCCTCCACCTCCGGGTTGCGGTTGGTGCGACTCAGCGGTATATCGGCGCCGCCGGGCTCTGCGGCTCCCCCGGCGAAGGCGGCCGGGGTCCGCGCGGGCCGCCGCTTCGGCGGTGCGACGAGCTGCACGTACTTCTCGCCGAGGAGCGAGGACTGCTCGATCCGCGCGTACGGGTCCTCCGGCAGCCGCACGTCCCCGTTGACGCGCATGGTGACGCGGGCGGTCCAACCGTCCTCCGCCAGCCGGACCTCGGCGACCCGTCCCACGGCGACGTCGTTGAACTTCACCGCGGACTGCGGCACCAGGCTGAGCACGTCGCGGAACTCGGCCGTGATCTCGACCGGTCGGCCGCCGAGATCGGCACCGCCCGGCAGTGGAAGCTCCTCGATCCCGGATATCCGCGGCATGTCGACCCCGACGGCGACGAACGTGAACCCTGCCGCGACCGCCAGCACCACCGCGGCGCCCGCGGCCCCGCGTGCACGGGTGCGTCTCATCGGCCGGCCCCCTTCCCCGGCTCGCCCCGCCCCGGGCCGTAGACCTCGCCGACCTCGGGGAGCGGCAGGGCCGGCAGCGCGCTGCGCCGCTCGGAGGTGACGGGCTCCAGCCCAGCCGTCCCGGCCGCCGCCTCCCGGGATGCGGAGGGGGCGAGCGCACTCCCGCCCATGCTCAGCTCGTTGAGGTTGGCTCTGTTGTCGATGGTGCGGGTGTGCGGGTTGTACGCCCGGACGAGGTTGGATGCCGCGTTGGGCGCGGTGTCGAGCGCCTCGGCGAGGGAGGCGCGTTGGTCGACGAGGGTCCGGGTGAGCGGTGCGAGCTTGTCGACGTTCTTCTTGAGCTCGCCCCGGTGGTCGCGGATGAACGTCTTGACCTCGCCCAGCGCCGTCGAGAGCCGCTCCAGGGCCTGCCCGAGGTTCTCCTTGTCGTCGGCGAGGAAGGTGTTGACGTCCGCGAGTTGGCGCTCGGCGCGGCGTACGCGTGTGTCGTTCTTCTTGAGCATCGCGGTGAAGGAGCCGAGGTGGTCGACCGTTGCGAAGAAGTCGTCGCTGCTTCCCCTGAGGGTCTTCGCGGCCTTGCCGAACTGCTCGACGGATTCGCCGATCGCCTCGCCGTTGCCGCCGAGGTTGCGGGCTCCGACGTCGAGGAGGTCGGAGAGGGCGCCGTTCTCGTTGGCGCCCTCGGGGCCCAGGGCGTCGCCGAGTTCGGTGACGGACGCGTAGAGCTCGTCGACCTCGACGGGGGTGGCGTTGGACGAGGCGGGGAGGTGGGCGCCGGTCCTGAGCTTGGGGCCGCCCGTGTAGGCGGGCGTGAGCTGGACGTAGCGGTCGGAGACGAGACTCGGGGCGATGACGACGGCGCGTGCGTCGGCGGGCAGGTCGACACCCGCGTCGAGCCGCAGGATGACCTCGACCCGTCTCCCCCGGGGTTCGACGGACTCGACCCGCCCGGCGTCGACGCCGAGTATGCGCAGGTCGGAGCCTTCGTAGACGCCGACGGCCCGGTCGAACCAGGCGGAGACGCGCATTCCCTCGCCGCCCGAGGCGAGGCGCACGCCCGCGGTCGTACCGGCGGCGACGACGGCCACGGCGACGCCGATCGCCGGGAGGCGCCGGCGCCAGCGGCCCGGCGGGCGCGGGGCGGCGGCTCCGGTCCGCGCGTGCGCCCCGGGGGCGCGGCGTGCGGTGCTGTGCGAGGCGCGGCGCAGTCGGGAGCGGAGCGCCCCCACCGTGCGACGCGCGCCGGCGCGGGCCGATCCCCGGGTACGGGCGGGATCGCGGCCGTCCGCAGGAAGGTCGTGCGTGGCCATCAGCTCGCGCCTCCCGGTTTCGGCGGCATGCAGCCGCGGCTCGGCGGGGTGTTCGGCGGCAGGTACTTCTTCGGCACCACGCCGCACAGATAGCTGTCGAACCAGCGGCCGTTGCCGAGCGTGTTCCCGACGAGCCGGTAGTAGGGGCCGACGACGGCGAGAGTGCGGTCGAGCTGCTTCCGGTTCTTCAGCAGGACCGTCGTGACGCGGTCCAGGGAGCGGAGCGTCGGCGAGAGCTGCCGCTCGTTGTCGCGGACGAGGCCGCGCAGCTCGGTGCCGAGGTCGCGGGTGCCGGTGAAGAGGGCGTGGATGGCGTTGCGCCGTGCCCGCACCTCGGCGAGGAGCAGGTTGCCGTCCTTCAACAGGCTCTCGAACTGCTTGCGCTGCCCCTTCAACGTCTTCGTCAACTTCTTGCTGCCGCGCAGGAGTTCGCCCAATTCGGCGTCGCGCTTGGAGATCGACCTGGAGAGCGCGGAGAGTCCGGTCGCGGCGGTGCGGACGTCGCCGGGTGTGTCGCGGAAGCTGTCGGAGACGGCTTTGAAGCTCTCCGCCAGCTTGTCGGTGTCGATCTCCCCGAGGGTCTCGCCGAGTCCGGTGAACGCCTCGGTGACGTCGTAGGGCGAGGTGGTCCGCGAGGCCGGGATCGGCGCACCCGGCTCCTGGTCGTGGTCGCCGAGCGGATCGACGGCGAGGTACTTCTCACCCAGGAGCGTCTTGATGCTGATCGCCGCCGTGCTGGCGTCGCCGATCCAGACGTCCTTCACCCGGAAGTCGACCCGCACCTCGCCGCCGGCGAGCGCGACGTCCGTCACCTTCCCGACCTTCACACCGGCCACGCGGACCTCGTTCCCGTCGCGCAGCCCAGCGGCCTCGGAGAAGTCGGCGTGGTACGTCGTGCCGCCGCCGATGCCGGGGAGGTCCTCGGCCCGGTAGGCGACGGCTGCGACGAGGGCGAGGAGCAGCAGGCCGACGAGGCCGACGCCGAGAGGGTTGCGCTCGCGGATCGGCGTCAAGTGCGGGCGCTTGAGGCGCAGTCGGCGGCTCACGACCGGCACCTCGGCTGCGAGATCTCGATACCGGTCGGCGGTCGGCTGCCGTCGTAGGTGGACACGCCGTGTACGCGGGCCTCGCACAGGTACGTGTTGAACCAGGAGCCGTAGGACGATGCGCGCGTGAGCGCGGTCATCTTCGCGGGGGTCCGCCGGAGGAACTGCTCGATCTGCGGCGCCCCGTCGTCCAACTGGTCGGCTACTCGTCCGAGTTGGCTGATGCTGCGCTTCAAGGGCGCCCTTCCGTCCTGGAGCAGGTCCGCGGTGGTCGTCGTGAGCCCGGACATGGCGCTCACCGCCCGTCCGAGCGGCTTGCGGTCCTGGGAGAAGCCGGCGACCAGCTCCTCCAGGCTGTCGACGAGCCGGTTGAAGCCCTGCTCCCGCTTGTTGACCGTCTTCAGGACGCGGTTGAGGTTCCCGATGAGGCTGCCGATCACCTCGTCCTTCTCGGCGAGCGTGGTGGTGAGCGACGCGACGCGGGAGACGAGGCTGCTGACCGTGGCGCCCTCGCCCTGGAGCACCTGGACGATCTCACCGGCGAGTTGGTTGGTGTCCTTCGGCGACAGTCCCTCGAAGAGCGGTTTGAAGCCGTTGAAGAGTTGGGTGAGGTCGAGCGCCGGCGTGGTGCGCTCCAGCGGGATCGTCGCGCCGCGCGGGAGCGAGGTGCCGACGGCGCCAGTGCCGCGCTCCAGCGCGACGTACCGCTGCCCCACCATGTTCAGGTATTTGATCGAGGCTCCGGCCGACGACGGCAGCCGGCGGCCCCGCTCGACGCTGAACTCCACTTCCGCCACCCGCCGTTGGGCCACTCTTATCGAATCGACCTGTCCGACCTTCACGCCCGCGATGCGCACGCTGTCGCCCTCGACGAGCCCCGTCGTGTCGGTGAAGCGGGCCCGGTAGGTGTCGCTCTCGCCGACGCCGCCGTTGGTGATGCTGAACGCGAGGGCCGCCGTGGCGAGCGCGGTGACCAGGACGAAGACGAGCGACTTCAGCAGTGGCCCGGCGAGGCTGGCGCGGTTCACTTCAGCGTCACCTCCGTGCCGCGCAGCGCGGGACCGGTGAGCACGCTCGACCAGTCGGGCAACTCCTGCGGCCTTTCCTCGAGTTCGGGCGCCAGTAGCTCGTTGACGAGCCGGTTCTCCTGCTCGGAGTTGGGTGTGCCGAGGCCGCCCTCGCCGTCGGCGATCGTCGCGCCGGGGCCCGCGCCGGAGGGGCGCGCGGCCGACGAGGCCGTGCCCTTGCCGAGGTAGGGCACGGAGTAGCAGCGGGGCCCGCCGCCCGTGCCGTAGGCCGGCGCGTCGCGGCCGGGGCGGTACTTGCCGCGCGAGGGCGTGGTCGTGACGTTCACGTGCAGTCCCGGTTGGTCGGTGCCCTTGCCGAGCGCCTTGTCCATCGCCGGCACGAAGCGCGCGAGCGTCTGCAACGTGCAGGGGAAGGACGGCGCGTACTCGGCGAGCGTCCGCAGCGTCGGCTCGGACGCGGCGGTGAGGCGGATGAGGTTGTCCTGGTTCGCGCGGAGGAACGAGGTGGTCTCGCGCGCCGAGCGCGTGGTCGTGCCGTAGAGACCGGAGAGGTCGCGCTCCTTCTCGGCGAGGGTGCCGCTCGTCGTCGCGAAGTCCTCCAGCGCGCGGAGGATGTCGGGGGCCGCCTCGCTGTAGAGGTGGCCGACCTTCACCAGCTCCTTGATGTTCCGGTTGAGCGCGGGGAGTTGGGGGTTGAGCTTGGCGAGGTACCCGTCGAGGGTGACGAGGGTCTCCCCCAGCTTCTTGCCACGGCCTTCCAGCGCGCCCGAGACGGCGGAGAGCGTGGCCGAGAGCTTCGCCGGCTGCACCGCAGTGAGCGTGGGGAGGAGGTTGCCGAGGACCTGCTCGAGCTCGATCGCGTTGCGGCTGCGGTCCTGCGGGATCGTGGCACCGGGCCGCAGCGGTTGCGCCGACGGCTCGGCGGGCGGCACGAGCGCTACGTACCGCTGGCCGAAGACGGTGGTGGGGAGCATCTGCGCCGTCACGTCCGACGGGATGTGCGCGAACCGGTCCTTCCGGATGCGCAGGTGCAGCTCGGCGCCGCTGCCGTCGCCGGCCGCCGCCACCTTGCGTACCTCGCCGACGACGACGCCGCGCACCTTGACCTCGGCCCTCTCGTGCATCTCGTTGCCGACACTGCCGGTGCGGACGGTGATCTCCTCGTCGTCGCTGAACTGCTTGTCGTAGACGGCGACGGCGAGCCAGATCAGCAGCGCGGGCACGACGAGGAACACGACGCCGGCGAGCCGCCGCCGCACCGTTCGCAGACGCTCCGGCGTGCGCGGGCGCACGGGGGCGGCCGGACGCTTCGGGGGACTCGGCGGGACCGGAGGCATGGCTTGCGTCGTCATCCGGCCACCTTCACCGTCGTCGTCGCGCCCCAGATGGCGAGGCTGAGGAAGAAGTCCGTGACGCTGATCAGCACGATCGCGTTGCGCACCGAGCGGCCGACGGCCACGCCCACGCCTGCGGGACCGCCGGAGGCGCGGAAGCCGTAGTAGCAGTGGGTGACGATCACCATCACGCTGAAGAGGAAGACCTTGAGGAAGGAGAGGAGTACGTCCTCCGGAGCGAGGAAGAGGCCGAAGTAGTGGTCGTAGGTGCCCGCCGACTGGTCGTTGTAGAAGACGGTGATGAACCGCGAGGAGACGTAGCTGCTGAGGAGGCCGACGCCGTAGAGCGGGATGATGCCGACGACCCCTGCGATGATCCGCGTCGTCACGAGGTACGGCATCGAGCGGATACCCATCGACTCCAGCGCGTCGATCTCCTCGTTGATGCGCATCGCGCCGAGCTGCGCCGTGAAGCCGGCGCCGAGCGTCGCGGAGAGCGCCAAGCCGGCGACGAGCGGGGCGATTTCCCGGGTGTTGAAGTACGCCGAGATGAACCCGGTGAACGCCTCCGTGCCGATCTGGTCGAGCGCCGCGTACCCCTGGAGGCCGACCACGGCGCCCGTGAAGAGCGTCATCGCCACCATCACGCCGACCGTTCCTCCGATGACGCCCAACCCTCCGCTGCCGAAGGCGACTTCGGCGAGCAGCCGCTGCACCTCCTTGAGGTACTTGCGGACGGTGCGCGGAACCCAGCGCAACGCGCTGAGCCAGAAGAGGAGTTGGTCGCCCGGGGCGTCGAGCCAGCCGAAGAGGCGGCGGCTGGTGCGGCTCTCCTCCTCGGCGGCGGGCGGGGTGTTCTTCTCGCGTTCGGGCTCGGGGGCGGGGTTCTCGTGGTCGAGGAGCGCCATCTCACGCTCCCTTCGGCGGGACGAGCTGGAGGTAGATGCCGGTGAGCACCAGGTTGACGAAGAAGAGCAGCAGGAAGGTGATGACCACGGATTGGTTGACCGCGTCGCCCACGCCCTTCGGTCCGCCCCGCGGGTTGAGCCCGCGGTAGGCGGCCACGACGCCCGCGATGAACCCGAAGAGCGCCGCCTTGATCTCGCTGATGTAGAGGTCGGGGAGCTGGGCGAGTGCGGAGAAGCTTGCGATGTAGGCGCCGGGAGTGCCGTCCTGCATCACCACGTTGAAGAAGTAGCCGCCGAGCGTGCCCACCACCGAGACCATGCCGTTGAGCAGGACCGCCACGCAGATGGTGGCCAACACCCTTGGAACGACGAGGCGTTGGATCGGCGAGACGCCCATCACCTCCATCGCGTCCAGCTCCTCGCGGATCGTCCGCGAGCCGAGGTCGGCGCAGATGGCGGAGCCCGCGGCGCCGGCGATGAGCAGCGCGACGATGAGCGGGCTCGCCTGCTGGATGTTGACGAGGACGCTCGCGCCGCCGGTGAAGGACTGCGCGCTGATCTGGCTCGCCAACGAGCCGACCTGGAGCGCGATCACCGCGCCGAACGGGATGGAGACGAGCGCCGCGGGCAGGATCGTCACGCTGGCGATGAACCAGAACTGCTCGACGAACTCGCGGAACTGGAAAGGCCGTTTGAAGACGGCGCGGAGTACGGCGACGGCGAGCGCGAAGAGCGCGCCCGTCTGGCGGAGCCAACCCAGGCCCGGCAGCGGCTGCTCGACCGCGGGTGGCCGGCTACCGTCCGCATCGCCCTCCGCCGTCGGTCCGGGCCCGGGTCGGCCGCTCGTGGGCCCGTTCTCCGGCGCGGGTCCGCCGTCCGGCTTCTCCTCCGCGGGCCCCGTCATCCGTCGCTCCCGGCCTGTTCCGTGGGGGCGGGGTCGTCGGCTCGTCCAGCATTCACGGGCGGGGACGAGGCTGCCTGCGCTGCCACGGTCGCGGTTTCGGACCGCGCAGCAAGGGAGCTGCGGATCGCGGAGCGTGCCGCGGGCGTGAGCGAGTCCAGCATCCCTTCGACCCTGTGCCGCCTGCGTCGTACCGCACTGCGCTCCGGCAGGCCGGGAGAGGGCTCCAACTGCGGTACGAGGAGGTTGCGTTCGATCCCCGGGTCGTCGGCGCGACCGCGCTCCGCGGCGAGGGCGGCGGCATCCTTCTCCTCCGACATACCGATCGGCCCCTTCTTGCTACCGCTGAGGAACTGCGCGACGACCGGCTCCTCGCTGGTGAGCAGCACCTCGCGCGGGCCGAAGGTGACGAGGTTGCGCCGGAAGAGCATCCCCATGTTGTCGGGGACCGTGGCGGCGATGTCGAGGTTGTGGGTGACGATCAGCATCGTCGCGTCGATCTGCGCGTTCAGGTCGATGAGGAGCTGCGAGAGGAAGGAGGTGCGGACGGGGTCGAGGCCGGAGTCCGGTTCGTCGCAGAGGACGATCTGCGGGTCGAGGACGAGCGCGCGGGCGAGCCCTGCCCGTTTGCGCATCCCGCCGGAGATCTCGCCCGGCAACTTGCCCTCGTCGCCGACGAGCCCGACCATCTCCAGCCGCTCCATCACGACGCGGCGGATCTCCGACTCCTTCTTCCTCGTGTGCTCCCGCAGCGGGAAGGCGATGTTGTCGAAGAGGTTCATGGAGCCGAAGAGCGCGCCGTCCTGGAACATGAGCCCGAAGAGCTTCCGCGCCTCGTAGACGTCGCGCTCGGGGCTGTTCACCATGTCGACACCGTCGACCAGGACACGGCCGGACTCCGGTTTGATGAGCCCGATCATCGACTTCAGGAAGACGGTCTTGCCGGTTCCGGAAGGGCCGAGCATGACGCTCACCTCGCCGGTGGGCAGGGTGAGCGATACGTCCTGCCAGATGTTCTTGCTGCCGAAGGACTTCGTCAGCCCCTCGACGGAGACCTCGATCCCCATCTGCTCACACCTCCAGGGCCGGTCGCCGGGGCGGGACCGCCCGGTCGTGCGGAAGACCGCAACTGCCGTGCGCACGTGCCCGATTCGGTCGGCAGGTGGTCCGCACGCACAGCCCAGCACGCGAGATCACTCCGGCCCCCTCGTGTGCGGGATCACTGTCAACGGGTGACAACTCCTCGGCGCCTCGGTTGTCCAGCGGAGCGCGCGTCGGCCGGATCGTCGCGCTCACTCGGCTGCCTCCCCCGGCGTGCCGTGCAGGTCCGGGAGTTGGGGGACCTGCGCGCCGCACCTGCCGGGTACGGAGGCGGCGCAGATCTGCCCCTGGACGAGTTCGAGGTAGTTGTCGGGTCCGGAAAGAGACGCGGTGAAGAGGCGGTTGAGGTCCTCGCCTCCGGCGGTGCCGCACCCGGTGAACTTCGGAAGGTCGATCTTTCCGCGCAGCGGCCCGCCCGTCAGGAGGCTGTACTCGGGCTCCACGCCCTCCAGCCGCGTCTCGAATCGGCCCGTCCGGCACTCGTCGCCGACATCGAGGCGGGTTCCGTTGACCTCCACGTCGTGGAGCCGGATGCGGAGGCCGAATTTGATCGTGTTGAGCATCGGGTTGGCGCGCTTGCCGCGGACCACCGCGGCGAGGGTCATCGGCGTCATCGTCTCGAACTCGACGCGCGCGGAGACCGGGACGAAGTCGAAGGTGAGGAACGTGGAGTAGGAGTCGGGGAGTTCGAGCTTGCCGACGTGGTCGAGCTCGTCCCAGTAGGGGTGGTCGCCGCCCGAGTAACGGGCCTGCCGCACGCCCATCATGATGTAGACCGGTATCGGGTCGCGCCGCGGATCGTTGATGACGAGGGCGCCGCCCAGCTTCGCCACGTTGTTGAAGCCGACCGCGAACGCGCAGCCCAGCGTGCCCGCCTTCGTCGTGATCGCCGCATCGGGAGGGGGCTCGGGAAGGCCGCTCAAGTCCAGGTCTTCGGCGCCGAGTCGGAGTGGTTCGCTGTCGCAGTCCCCGGTCTGCTCCTCGTCCGCCGGCGCGACCGCTATCCCGTCGCGGGAGCCACCCTCCTCGCCGCGCTCGTCCTCGGGGCTCTGCGACGCGGGTCCGCCGGACGGCTCCGGCGACGTCTCGGACTGCTCACCCGGTACGTCCACCGAGCCCAACTCGGGGCGCTCCTCGCCTTTCCCGGGCGAGCACACCACCCTGGCGCTCTCCGACTCCGCGCCGTCCGGGGCCAGTTCGAGGGTGAGCGCGCCGGCCGAGAAGGTCACGGGGCCTGCGCCGCCCACGGTGACGGAAGGGACCTCACCCCTGTGGTCCAGCACCAGGCCGTCGTCGTCTCCGAGTGCTGCGTCCGCGGCCTTCAGCCCGTTCCAGTCGGCTTCGGCGGTCTCCTCGCCCTGCTCGACGACGACCCGCAGCCCCGCCGTACTCGTCACGCTCCGGGTGCCCTCGGGGAGCAGCGTTTCGATGTCGGGCGCGGCGAACCGTGCGCGGACCTCGAACCTGTCGGGAACGATCGGCTCGCCCGGCGCGCCCTGCTCCGGCAGCCGCGGTTGGAAGGCGACCGGTATCTCCCGGACCCCGTCCGGGAGTTGGCACTCGTACTGCGCCTCCACCGCCGTATCGTCCCGTGCCGCGGCTCCGCCTCCCTGCAGCACGCCGGCGAGCACGGCGGCGGCACCGAGCGCCGCGAGGCGACGGGTCCAGGCACGGGTCATCGGTACGTCTCCTTCTCTGCCGACGCGGCCGGTGCGCGGGGCGGCGACGTCGCGCGTCCGTCCCCGTGGGGCGGTCGGCGGAGTCCATCACCGCCCTGGTGCGCCGTGCAGTCGCCGGGGCAATCTCTGTCACCGGCTTACAAGGCTCCGGCGTCGGGGTGGCTACGGCTGCGCGTCCGGCGACGGCGCCGCCGGTCCGGCCGCCCGTCGCGGGTCGGCCCGGTGCGGGGTGCCCGCAGGCCGCAACCGTGCCTGCGAGCACCCGTGTTGCTCAGTCCAGCGTGATGGTCTGCGCCGGGTCGACCGCGTACGCCGCCTGGAAATCCGCGGAGTCGCCGTCGTCCAGGAGGCCGAGGCAGTCGGCGTTGGCAGCGGTCAGGTTGCCCGCGTTGATGACGAGTTCGCCTGTGCTGTTGTCGTAGTAGCCCTCGACGGTGGCCGGGCTTCCGTCCGGGGCCGCGAAGTCGGCTGTGCACAGTCCGGTGGAGTCCTCGATGTGGGCTTCGATGCCGGAGAGGTTGCCGATGACGCGGTCCGGGTTGTCCGGGTCCACGGACTCCGCGTTGAGCTTGAACGGGAATCCGCTCATCGTGACGTCGAAGCTCAGGCCCGGCAGCGTGCAACCGGCGAAGGTGAGCCCGGTGATGTCCGCGATACCGGCGCCTTCGAGTCCGGAGCCGCTCTTCACCGTGCCGGTCGCTTCCGAGGACTCACAACTCAGCGTCATGGCAGGGACTTCCATCGTCGGCGTGTCCGCGGTGCCGACGATGTCCCCGCCGGGGGCGGCGGTCCAGGTGGCGGCCTGCGTCGTCGCCGAGGCGGAGGCGGCGGTGAAGCCGAGGGCGGCGGTGAGCGCGGTCGCTGCGACGAGGGCACTTCTCGTTGTTCTGCGCACGGGGAATTCCCTTCGGAGATCGGTGTAGACTGCGGTACTCGAATTCCCGGCGGCGCGGCTCGTTTCTGCGCCCCGCAGCGTCAGACGACGTCCGGGAGACGCACAGCGAGATCACCGAATTCACGGCGGCCGGGAACCCGTGGGGGCAGACAATCTTCCTTGCCCGAGGGTCGTGTTCGAGGACGGACGTTACGCAGCAGTAACGCGGCACCGCAACACCCCGCCCGCGGAAATCTGCGCCTTTCCGGAAGCGCCGTAATTCTTTGTCACGCGCGCAGTGTCCGGAGCGCGGAATTCATCACGAGGTGCGCGGGCGAGGCCGCGGCCGCCGTGCACCGTTCACCCGAGCGCCGGTCCGGACGGCCTCGGTGCCCGCTCACCTCTGCACAACTTTCCGCGGGTTCTTGGTGGTTGTTGCGCAGAGTCGGTGCACACCGCTGCGGCGGCGATCGGCAGCACGGAGACTGGGAGGTTGGCCATGGACCCGACAAGTTTGTCGGTCCCGACGGTGTCGAACGGTACGGACCTGTTCTATCGTCTTGCGTGCACGAGGAGTTGCGCACCGTGTACGCGGGCCGGCGCCACCCGAGGGACGACCGGGGAACGCTCGTGCCCCACCACGGTGACCAGCGCCTTCGGCCGCGTAGGCCGCACGCCGCCGGACTCGC
>NZ_AJTQ01000284.1 GCF_000262345.1 Streptomyces xiaopingdaonensis
ATGGCACGGACGACGACGTCCACAGGCCGGTCCGCAGAACCGGCGCACCGCGCCCTGCGCACGGCCGCGGGGACGGAGGCGCTCGACCCGCTCCCCCGCGAGCTGGCGACGGTGATGTGGCCTGAACTCCCCACGCTGCTGGAGGAGATGGCGTCCGAGATCGCCTCAGCGGTCCCCGAGTACGGCAAGCTGCTCAACAGCCCGTACGGACGCACACTGCGCCTGGGCGTGCAGCGCAACCTCGCCACCTTCGTCACCAAGGTCGCCGACCCGGCGGCGTCGACCGCGGAGCGCGACGAGGTGTGCCGAAGACTCGGGCGCGACGAGGCACACCAGGGCCGAAGCCTCCAGTGCTTACAGACGGCGCTGCGCATCGGCGCCCGGGTGGGCCTGCGCCGCGCGAAGACGCTCGCACCCCGGCACGGCATGCCGCCCTCGCTCGTCGTCAGCTTCGCCGACGCCGTCTTCTCCTACGTCGACGAGATCGAGGCTCTCTGCCGCGAGGGCTACCTCGCGGCGAAGGACGGGACGGACGAGGAGCGCGCAGCCGAACGCCGCCGGCTCCTGCGGCTGTTGCTGGCGGGCGACGCCGTACCGCACTCCACCGTCGCCGAGTTGGCGAAGCGCGTCTCCTGGCCCCTGCCCGACGAGGTGACACTCGTCGCGCTCGGCAGCGGCAGCCGCCTGCCGCCCGGGGCGCTGGAGGAGGGCGTGCTCGTCGAACCGGACGACCCGCGCCCGCACCTGCTGCTGCCCGGACCGCTCGACGCCTCCGGGCGCGCAGCACTCGCCCGCGCCCTCGACGGATGCCGCAGCGCGGTGGGCCTCACCGTGCCGCTCGGCGACGCGTCGGACTCGCTGCGCTGGGCGCGGCAAGCCCTCTCGCTCGCGGAATCGGGTGTGATCCGGGGCGAGATGCCCGTGGAGTGCGAGGAACACCTCCTGACTCTCTGGCTGTTGGCCGATCCGCCGCTCGTGGAGCAGCTCGCCCGACGCCAGTTGGCGCCCCTGGCGCAGCTCACTCCGGCGCAGGGTGACCGGCTCGTCGACACCCTGCGCACCTGGCTGACGACGCGCGCGACCGCGACGAGGATGGCGGAGCTCCTCCACCTGCACCCGCAGACGGTCCGCTACCGTCTGCGCACCCTCAACCGCATCTTCCGCGCCCAACTCGCCGACGCCGACCAGCGTTTCGCCACCGAGGTCGCGCTCCGCGCACTGCACGTGCGAGGCGCGGCAGGTCCGCGCTCGGCAAACGGCGCCGAGGAGCCGCAGCACGGCAGGGCGGCGACGGCGGACTCCGGTCACCGCGACGGCTGACCCGGCCGCTGCCGGTACGGTGGCGGCCCGTCGGCCGGACGGTCCGCCACCGGGCAACGCGCGTCAGTCCTCCGGCTGTTGGGCCTGGGCGAGGTCGAGCGAAATCGTGTTGCCGTCGCCCGGGATCATCCCGTTGATCACCGGCGTGGCGAGGAGGCAGTGCTCGAACCGGGGGATGGTGTACTCGCCGGAGAGCGTTCCCCCGGTGAGGACGTTGAAGCCCTCCTGAGAGTCGAGGGAGATCGTCGCCGGCTCCTTCGTCTGGCACCTGCTTCCCACCGGCATCGGGATGCCGCCGACCTTGAGGTTCTTCAGCTTGATCGTCATCTTCGAGGTGGTGGAGACGGCGCCGTCCTGCGCGATCGTCCCCGTCGTCGGCTCGGTCTCCACCAGCTCGGTCGTCACCGAGACGGGGATGCCGAGCAGCTTGAACTCCCCGTCGGCCGGGGGAAGTTCCGTGTCGGCCGACAGGGTGCCCGCCGCCAGGTCGGCGGTGGCCTTCAGCGTGCCGGGCCCCAGGGCGAGGTCCGAGTCGGTGCCGGAGAGGTGGGTCGTGCCCGTGACCGGGTAGTCGAGGCGTACGTCTGCCGCCTCCGCCGTACCGGAGGTGGCGAGCGCGAGGCCGAAGGCGGCCGCGGCGGCGACCGTCCCGTGTACGGCGAGTCTGCGGCGGCGTGCAGCGGGGAGTGAACGGGTCATCTCGGCTCCTGTTGCGGAGAGTTGGAGGTGCGGGCTTGTGCGGGACGCCTCGGCGCCGCCGCCGGCCGATCGCGGGCGGAGACGGGCGCGTTGGCCGTCGGATGGCTCTCGTGCGAAGGGCGCTCCCGCCGCGGGCGGTGTGCCCGCCGGCGGAAGCGTGCGTGGTACCTGGGTGCGCTCGTGCCGGTGGTTGTCGCTGCGCAGGCGGTCCCGTGGCCGGGGGCACGGACACGGGACCCCGGGACGCGACGGCGAAAGGGGGGCCGACCGCCGGGCGTCCCGCGCGGAGCCGTCGCCGATCCGGGGACCGGCATACGCGCCGCGCTCCTCGGCCCGCCCGCGCCCTTTCGGCGTTTCGGCCGTGCCTACGAGCCGAGCGCGCTGACGAGCAGAACGCCGGGAACGTTACGGACGGGTAACCCGAACCGCAATAGCGCGGCACCGAATTTCCCCGCCGCAATACACGGCGAGCGATTCCTTGTCTCTCGTGCAGTCCGCGCACGGCGGGTTTTCGTAGCCGGGTGAGCACGGAACTCCACGCAGCTTGACGTGATCCGGCGAACGCGAATTGCTCGTCACCCGAAAGTGCGCGGCGAAAAAGTCCTGCCCGTCCTCCGCGGGCCGCAGAACACCACGGGCTCGTGCCGGGGGCGTCCGCCGCGCCGCTCTCGAACCGACCGCAGAAAGGGACTACGAGTGGCTGATCCCGCCCCTGACGAGAGCGAACCAGGCCCACGCGGCACGGGTCCGCAACGGGCCGCCGAACTACTGCGCGCCGAACTCCCCGAAGTGGCTGAGGAGTTGGTGTCCGCGCTCGCGGCGAGGTATGCGCCGTACCGGGCGGCGCTCGAAGGCCCGCACCGCCGCCACGCCGAACTCCTCGTCGAGCGCTGCCTCGACGGCTTCGCCGCCGCACCCGGAAGCCGGACCCGGCGCCGGAGGGACCGCGTGCTCCGCCGGCTCGGCCGCAACGAAGCCTACGAGGGGAGGAGCCTCGACCTGCTCCAGTCGGCGCTCCGCCTCGGCACGAGACTCGCCCTGCGACGGACGCGTACCCTCGCCGAACGGCACGACCTGGCGCCCGACGCGGTACTCGGCCTCGCGGAGGCGCTCCTCGGCCACGTGGAGGCTCTCGCCGGCGTGGCGGCCGAGGGCCATGCCGAAGCGACCGCCGAACTCGCCGGCGGTCGCGAAGGGTTGCGGCACCGGCTGCTGGCGCTGCTCCTCTCGGAGGCGCCCGTGCCGGAGGCGGTCGCCGAACTCGCCGCGCGCACCGGTTGGCCGCTGCGGAGCGAGGTGGTGCCGGTCGCGCTGAACACTGCCGCCGGGATCGACGCGCGGCTGCTCGGCACCCAGGTCCTCGCCGACCTGACGGGGCCCCGCCCGCTCCTCCTGCTGCCCGGTGACACCGTCCACGAACTGCCCCGGCTCCCCGGGCAGGTGCGTGCGGCGGTCGGCCTGCGGGTGCCGTTGGGCGAGGTGCGCGACTCGCTGCGGTGGGCGCGCAGGGCGCTGGAGTTGGCGCGGGCGGGCGCCGTTCCCGATCAGCCGCTCATCCGCTGCGAGGAGCAACTCGTCGCGCTCTGGCTGACGTCCGACCCGGAGCTCCTCTCCCGCGTGGCGGCGCGGTCCCTCGCCCCGCTCGACCGCCTCGGCCCCGTCCAGCGCCGCAGGAGCACCGAGACGCTCGACGCCTGGCTCGCCACCCGAGGCAACGCCACCCGCACGGCCGACCTGCTGCGGCTCCACCCGCAGACGGTCCGCTACCGGATGCGCGCCGTGGAACGCGCCTTCGGCGGCCGACTCACCGACGCCGACCAGCGTTTCGCCCTGGAGGCGGCTCTGCGCGGCCTGAGGCTGCCCGTCTCCGGAGGGCCCGACTCCCGGACATGAGCCGGCACTTCGGACGGCAGGCCGCCGCGCGGCCCCGACTATCCCGTGTGCCCGGCCCGTTGCGGCTCCGTCCGCGCCGTCCCGGGAACGACGACGGCTCCCTGCGCGAGCGCGCAACGGCGCTCGCCGCCGTCCGCGTCCACCGTGTACAGCTCGCACCGGCAGGTGGCGCGGGAGCGCGAGGAGTCGACGACGGAGGCGTGTGCGCGGAGGAGCCGCCCCTTTCCCGGGCGCAGGTAGTCGATGGTGAAACCGACCGTGAGGAGGTCGGGGCCGAGGACGCTGCCCGCTGCGAAGGTGAGCGCGTTGTCGGCGGCGTAGCTGAGGACGCCGCCGTGCAGGTAGCCGTTCTGCTGACGTAGCTCGTCCCTGACGTCGAGCGCCAGCACGGCTTCGCCGCCGCCGAAGGCTGTGACGCGCGCTCCCAACAGGACGCTGAACGGCTGCTGCGCAAGTATCCCCTGTGCGAAGGCGAGTTGCTGTTCCGCGTCGGTCATCGCGGCCTCCGTGCTTCTCAGTTCACCAGTGAAGTGAGCCTGCGGCAGAAGGCGTCCGCGGTCAAGGAGGAGGCCGCCGGCGCCTGTTCGCCTGTCCACGGGCGTGCGGCAGGTGCCAGGATCGCGTGCATGCCTGACACCCCGGACCGCCGCCTGTACTTCCTCCTCCAACGGGCCGCGCACCGGCTCCGCGTCGACGCCGACCGACGCTGCCTCGCCGCCGCCGACATCACGACGGCCCAGCTGGGCGCCCTCTACGCGATACGCGCCGCTCCCGGGGCCACGCAGCAGGAGTTGGCCCGCACCCTCGTGCAGCGCGAGTCGGCCGTCACGGCGCTCGTCGGGAGGCTCGTCGGGGCCGGACTGGTGGCGAGGCGACCCCACCCCGACCAGCACCGGGCCGTGCGGCTGGAGCTCACGGGCGGCGGCGCGGAGGCGCTGCACCGCGTGCAGCCCGAGGTGGACCGCTTCAACGCCGAGCTGCGGCGGATGCTCGGCGAGGAGGGGTTCGACCGTACGTCGGAGGCGCTGCGCCTGCTGGCGGAGGGGCCGGGGCGAGCGCCCGGTACTCCGGTGCGGCAGGCGGTGCATGAAGCAGGCGAACCGGAGCACACGAGTGGGGAGGGCTCCGGGTGAGGAGCCCGGGGCACCGCTCGGCGGGCGGCTCGGCCGCACCGCGGGGAGCAATCGTCGCAGAGCGCGGCGCCTCGCCGGAGAGGAGTCTGGATGGCCACCCGTACAGACAGCACGCAGCCGCAGGTCTCGGTGCAGCTCACTGCCTGCCGCCCGGAGGACGCGCGCGCCGTCTTCGCCGAGCTGGGGCGCCTCTTCCATCCGGACGTGGAGTCCGCGCCCCATGAGGTCTCCGGGCTGGACGACCGCCAGCACCGCGTGTGGTCCGCCGAATACACCGTGGCAGAGGACTGGCCCCTGCCCCGCCCCCCGGAGCTGCGCGGCCCCGTCGACGCGGAGCTCCAGGGCTCTCCGCACGCGGTGCAGCTCTTGGAGAGCGCCCTCGCGGAACTGTTCACCGTCCGGACGGAGACGGACGTCGCCGGTGACCAGGAGGAGCAGACCCGGGTACGGCTCGAAGCCCGCTGACCCGGGCCGCCGCACGCCCACGCCGCCCCGGCACCCGACGCCCGCCGGCGTACGCCTGAGACCGATACGCCGGCGCGAGGAAGGGCGCCGTTCACGCGCCGGCCGGCCTCGTCCAGGCACGCCGGGGCCGTACGCCGCCGCTCGGGCGCGGACTGGCGCGCACCTCCGGTGCGGGGCTGCACGCCCCTTTCGAGCCTCTACGCGTGAGTGATTCGGCCTCCTGGTGAACGCGTTGCCCCGGAGGACATCCGTCCCGAGACCGGGCACGCCCGCGCTCCGGGACGTAACCCTGTGCGCCGCCTCACTCACCGTGAAGAGCCACGCCGCCGGCCCCGCGCGCACGAGCGCGAGAGACGGACCCCTCGTACAGGAGCTGACGACGGGCGCAAAGGACCGCCAGGCGCCGCAGCTCCCCGGCTCCCTCACGAGTTGGCCAGGAAGAAGGGTGCTGTCCCTGAGGTGCGCGCCACCTCGCTCGTACCGTCGCGCGTCCGCCCCGGGCGGCGCCACGGACGTACCGTTCGTCAACGCGCAGGAGGATTCGGCGTCTTCGTCCGCCGCGGTGCGCAAGGAAGTCGGCGACCTGCGCCGGCGCACGCCTGCGCGCGAGCTCTCCGAGGCGGCGCGCGGCCTCGCCGCGGCAGGCCGGCGCAGGACGGACGCGCCGCGCTGACGGCCCGGGTCCGCTACGAGTGGTGCGCCCTCGACTTCGGATCCGAGGACGGGCGAACCGTCCCCGTCTGCGCGACCTCCCCGGCCGCGCAAGCCTCCTGGACACTGCGCGCCTCCAGGGGGCGGTCCGCCATCGCGGAGGACACAGGCAGCACACGCGGACAGCGGCCGCGACGGCGCAGAGCCAGCAGCCACAGACCTGGCGTACCGACGACGGCCCCGTCGGCCGACTCCGCGCCGTCCGCGCGAGGTTGCAGGAGGCGCCCGCCCGCGCGCGGCCGCCGCATCCCGTCGGCAGCGCGGCCGAGGCCGTGCAGCCCGCCGAGTCGATCCGCAAGTTCCGCATCGTGCCAGGTGAGTTCGCCGGAGAGTACGGGTTGCCGACCCCGTCGCTGGAGATCGCACACGAGACCTCGGCCGACACGTACACCGAGAAGTCGGAGCCGCTGTACGCCGGTTGACCCCCGCCGTCGAGGAGTACGGTTCCCTCCGGGACGCAACCGGAGAGGCAGGGGTCGCGTCCTGCCACCCGGAGACGGGGGCTACCCGCAGCAGTGGCCTAGGAGGGGACCGTGCCCGAACGGCGGTTGGCACAGCAACTCGGTTCAGAGAGGGCAGGCAGCCCGGCGAGCCCGGTCCGGCGGACACCGGGCTCCCCGGGGAGGAGGCGGCCGTCACGCCTGACCGCGGCGAGGCTGCGCCCGCTCTCCTTCGGCGCCGAGCCGAAGGGCGCGCGACTGCGGCGCATCGAGGCGTCACCGCACTACTCCCCCGACACCGGCGAGTTCCGCAACCCGGCAGGTCCGGCCCGCGCGGCCCAACCCGCCCATTCGCGTGCCGAGTTGGCGCGCGCCATGCTCACCGGCCGCGACCGCAGGCCCACCGGTCCGCTCCCCCTCGCCCAGCCGAGCGCGGCCCTGCGCGGGACGCCCCCGCTGACCGGTCTGCGGATAAGCTGGCTCGGCCACTCCACGGTCCTCGCCGATATCGACGGCCGACGCGTCCTCTTCGACCCCGTGTGGGGCGAGCGCTGCTCACCCTTCGGCTTCGCGGGGCCGCGCCGCCTCCACCGCCCACCGGTGCGGCTCACCGCGCTGGAGCCGATCGACGCGGTGGTCATCTCGCACGACCACTACGACCACCTCGACCTGCCGACGGTCCGCCGCCTCGCCGCCCTGGGCACCCTCTTCGTCGTCCCCCTCGGAGTGGGGGCGCACCTGGAACGCTGGGGCGTACCGCCGTCGCTCTGCCGGGAGTTGGACTGGCACGAGTCGACGGAGGTCTCCGGCCTGACGCTCACCGCCACCCCGGCCAGGCACTTCTGCGGGCGGGGGCTCCGCAACAGGCAGCGGACACTGTGGGCTTCCTGGGTCGTCGAGGGCGCCGAGCACCGCGTCTTCCACAGCGGGGACACCGGCTACTTCCCCGGCTTCGCCGAAGTCGGCGCGGTGCACGGCCCGTTCGACGCCACGATGATCCAGGTGGGTGCCTACTCCGAACTCTGGCCCGACATCCACATGACACCGGAGGAAGGGCTCAGAGCCCACCTCGACCTCAACGGGACCGGAGAGCGCGACGGCCACGGCGCCCAGGGCAGCGTGCTTCTGCCGATCCACTGGGGCACCTTCAACCTCGCCCCGCACCCGTGGGCCGAGCCGCCCGAGCGCATGCTCGCGGCCGCCGAGGCGGCCGGCGTACGCGCAGCGATCCCGTGCCCCGGCGGGGAGTTCGAGCCGGGCGGCGAAGGGCCGCTCCCCGTCGACCCGTGGTGGCGGGGCCTCACACGGTACGCAGGGGCGACCGGCGGGCCGCGTACGCGGCAGCAGCCTCCAGCAGCAGCGTACGACTGACCGACGGGGACTCCGATTCCGTCACGAGGCAGTCGATGAGGTGCCGGTAGTACTCCACCTCTTCCGGCGTCTCGACGTACCGAGCGGAGCGTAGCTGCTCCAGGTAGACGGTGTCGGGCAACTCGCCCGCGGGCAGCCGCAGCAGCGTGCACGGGCCGTCCGTCGCGGCCAGCCCCGCGCTGAACGGCAGTACCTGCACGGTGACATGGGGCAGGTCGCCCATCTCGACGAGGTGTCTCAACTGCGCCGCCATCACGGCCGGTCCGCCGACCGGGCGGCGCAGCACCGCCTCGTCGAGCACCGCCCACAGGTGCGGCCCGCTTCGCCTGTCCAGGACGCGTCCACGCCGCACGCGGAGCTCGACCCGGCGCTCCAACTCGGCCTGATCGGCGCGGCGTCGGGGAAGCGAGACGACGTGGCGTGCGTACTCCTCGGTCTGGAGCAGCCCGGGTACGTACTGCGGCTCGAAGCAGCGGATCACGCTCGCGGCCTGCTCGAGTCCGAGGTACGGGTGGAGCCAGGCGGGTACGACGTCGTCGAACTCGTGCCACCAGCCCGGCGTGTCGGCGCGCTCGGCGAGTGCGAGCAGCACCTCCCGTTCGGCCTCCTCGACGACGCCGTAGATCGTGAGGAGGTCGGCGACGTCGCGCACCGGGGCCCCGGTCCGTCCGCGCTCCAGCCGGGCGACCACCGCGGCGTCGACCCGGAGCGCCTCCGCGGCCTCGGCGCGGGAGAGGTACTGCGCCCGCCGCAGCGCCTGGAGCCGACGTCCCAGAATCAGCCGCGGCACAGCCGGAGACGTCGGCGCGGGCTCCGCCGCTCCTCCGGTGTGCGCCGCGCCGCGTGGTTCAGAGAAGTGCATCGTGCTGCTCCCGTACGTTTGCTCAGGCACCCACCTTCGCAGATTCCCCCTGGCTTGCACCGCGTTCCGGTAAGCGGCGCGCACCGTTCCGCAACTCCCCTGCTTCTTACCGCGGTTGAGGTCGGAAGAAACGATCCTGTCCGGGTCTGCCCGAGAACACGACCGCGGCCCGCGTGGAGGACGCGGGCCGCGGTGTGCCGTGCGGGAGACGGGTACGCGACCCGGTCCGGCGCGGCGGGTGTCCTGCGGTACGGGGGATCAGCCGCCGATGTTGACGTCCACGCAGGCGTAGAAGGCGTTGGACGTGTCGGCGATGTTCCAGACGGCCAGGATCTTGTGCTGACCGCTGAGGCCGCCGAAGTCGACGTCGTGCGAGACCTGTGCGCCCGGGGTCTGACCGCCGTCGTCGAACTCGGCGATCTTCTTCCCGTCGGCGTAGTACTCCCACGTCGACGTGGCGTGCTGCACCGTCAGAGTCCAGTTGAAGGTCGTGGAGCTGCCGACATCGGTGACCGCCCAGCCGCGGGAGTCGTCGTCCAGCTCGGAGAAGCGCGAGTTGCCGCCGCTGCAGCTGGTGAGGCCCTTCGGACCTTCGACGCTCTGGGGCTCGTACTTGATGTCGCCGCACTCGACGGTGCCCGCGGCGCACTGCGACTGCCGGCTCGGCGGCGAGTCGACGTAGCCGTGGGCGCTCGCCGAACCTGCCGGCAGCGTCAGCGCGATGACCGGGGCAATCCCGGCACCGATGGCGGCAGCCAGCTTCTTTTTCTTGTTCATGTCAACTCCTTCACGGAGGAGGCCGACGCTCGCCCGTTCCTCGCCGGCCTCGCGGAGTGGGGGTTCGGTCGACGCGGGGACGCTCACCGGACACCGAAGCACCGAGCCGGCCCGGGTATGCCGGCAGGCGCACCGATGGAGCCGGTTCCCGTGCCCACCGATTGGTCTAGACTTTACTGCCCGGCCGTCCGCGGTCAAGGGTTGCGACCGTCTGCCGTTTCTCAAATGCACTATGTGCAACGGAGATGGGGCGGACGCGGTGTTCGTGCGCCTCGCACCTGGAGACCGATCGCCTTTCACTCGCGGCGAGTTCCGGTGATCCTCGACGTCTGCACGACGGCCGGGCGAGCGCGGACCGCCGGGCAGCCGCCGCGCAAACGCCTGGCGTGCGCCCTGGTTTCGGGAGAACCGCTCGTCGGACTCCCGCACGAGTACGGAGGGATCGCTCGTTGCCTCCTCTGCCGTTTCCACCACGTCCCCGCCGCCGTGGCCGTGCGCCGCGGTCGGGGCGGAGCGGTGGCCCGTGCGGCACCCGGCGCGACGGCGCGGGGCGAGGCGGCCTCGCGCACGGGGGCGCGCGAGTGGGGCGGCGTACGCGCGTGCCCCCGGGACGGGGGCAAGGTGGCCTCGCTGCTCAGCCGACCGTGAGCGGACGGCGGACTCGGACTGCCGGAAAGCGAGGGCGCCCGCCGGCCGAGGGGCGGAGGGCGCCCTCGTAGGCATCGACTCGGTGAGCAACGCCGAAGTCGCGGGTACGCGGTGCGGAGCTCCGCCCCCGTCCGGTTCGGGCTCCTGCTCGACGCCGACGTCGCAGAGGTCGGGGCACAGCCCGTGCGGTGATCGCGCCGGCACCCCGAGCGGTCGAAGCCCCTGTCGGCGCGGCGCGTACGCCCAGGGCGCACGCATCAGCGCATCGCGCACGGACCGCACGCCCCCGCCGACTACCGGGCGCCGGCGGGGACACTGTGCCGGTGCGCCGTACGGCCCCGCGCGCGGGGCGCACGCGGGCGCTCGGCCTCCGGACCTCCGCCGTCGCCGGCTGCAGGTCCCGCGTGCTGTGCGGGCACTACCCTCTCGCCCACCTGACCCATAACCGGAAGCCGGCCCCCGTGCGCGTTTCCGGTCCTCGGCGCGCCGACGGACGTGCCGCGCACCCCCCGTCTCGCGCCGAACGCGACGAGCCCGCAAGGCACTTGACGAGCACCGAAGGGCGGGCCCGCCGCCGGACACGGCGTCGGCCGGCCGGGCGGCGCCGACCGTTACGCCGTCGAGCGCAACGACAGGCCGCCCCCGCAGTGGGCGCTTCCACCGGGGTGGCCGTCCCGGACCGCCGACCGCCGGAGCGCCGGCGGCCCAACGCCCGTTCGGCCGAGGCGCGTTGGTCCGGCCCTCGCCGCGGCTCCGCCGGACGGGCGAAGTGCCGCCGTCCGTGACAGCCGCGGAGCACGTCGTCCACGCGGCCCACTCGGCCGCCGTTGCGAAAACTTGAGCAACTTTGCACCGAATCCACTTGATGTGTTGTATCGGCGGGTTGATACCGATCTTTCCTGCGGAGAGGAGGAATCTACTCGTGGCGCGGGGAACCCAGCGAGCGATCCCCCTGCCCCCCGGCACTGGTGTATCCATGCACCGCCGCCCCGGGGTATCCCAGCAGCTCGCCGAAGAGAAAGAGCCTTCTCTATGCGCACGTTCAACAAGATCCTCGCCACAGGCGCCCTCGTCGCACCGGTGATGCTCGGCTTCTCCGGCGTCGCCGTGGCCGACCAGGGCCCGTCCTTCGGCGAGGGCGTCCAGGCCGCCGGCGCCAAGGGTGCCTTCTCGGCCGGCACCGCCTCCACCGCCGGTGGGTGGGACCGGGGCGGCGACCGCCACCACGACGGTCGCCACCACGACGGCCGTGGCCACAGCGGTCCGGGTTACTTCCACCACGCCGCGGTCGCCGGCCCGCACGGCGCCGCTTCCAAGCTCGTCGCGTCCGGCTTCGACCGCCACGGCAAGGCGTTCTTCATCAAGGCCGGCCAGGCCGCCGGCGCCCACGGTGCCGCGAGCACCGTGACCGGCTCCCACGCCTGACCCACGGGCCACCGGGTCGGCACCGACGCCGGTGCGCGGCCCCAGGGACCGCGCCGAGTTGCACACCGGCCGCACCACACCCGGCGGACGGCGGCAGCGAGGCGGGTACCACGAGCAACATCGGCCCCGGGAGGGCGACCTCCCGGGGCTTTCCCGTGCCCCGACGCCGGCATGCTCCCCCGCCGACGAGCGAGGGGTGCCGCACCCAACCAATACCTATGTTGACATAGGTAAATCTCTGCAGCATGATGGCGCCCGTGCCTTCCTCCCGCCCGTCACCGGCAGAACTGGACCGTGCAGCCCAGCGGCTCACGGCGCTCCTGCCCGTGCTCGGAAGGGCCGTCGACCGGAGGCTCGCCACGGACTTCGCCCATCCCCGGCCGCCCGAAGGGCAGTTGGCCCTGCTGCGGCTCGTCGGCGACCGCGACGGCATCACCGTCCGCGAGGCGGCGGAGACCCTGCTGATGAAGCCGAACAACGTCAGCGCCCTCGTCTCCGAGCTGGTCCGCCAGGGCGAACTCGTGCGCGCCCAGGACAGCGTCGACAGGCGGATCGCACACCTGCACCTCACCCCCACGGCGACGGAGCGCCTCGCCGAGGCCGACGGTCTGCGGCAGAGCTACGTCCGCGAGGCCCTCGCCGTGATGACCGACGGCGAGGTCGCCGCGATCGGCTCGGCGCTCAGCGCGCTCGACGCCTTGGCGCAGCGGCTCCACCCCACCAAGTAGCGCCCGCGCAACCGGCACCGCACCCGGACCACCGGGTGCGGTGCCGGTTGCGCGGGCGCAGGCCGAACCGCGGCCCCACCTCCCCCGTCCACGAATCCGCAAGGAGTCGACGTTCGCATGTCCACCACCCTTGACCGCGCGGTCACCCCGGAGGAGCCGCCCGTCCCGGCGATGTCCGGACGGCGGGCCAACCCGTGGCTGTCGCTGATCGCAGTCGCCTTCGGGCTTTTCATGGTCGCGCTCGACAGTTCCGTAGTCTCCCTCGCCAACCCGGAGATCGGACGCGACCTCGGAGCGTCCACCTCCGACCTCCAGTGGGTCACCAACAGCTATCTGCTCGCCCTCGCGGCAGCGCTGATCCTCGGCGGCAAGCTCGGCGACCGCTTCGGGCGCCGCACCTTCTACCTCGTCGGCGTCGCCGGGTTCACCGTCGCCTCCATAGCCATCGGCCTCGCGGGGTCGATCGGGGGCGTCATCGCCTTCCGTGCGGTCCAGGGCTTCTTCGGCGCCCTGCTCATGCCGAACACGCTCGGCATCCTGCGGTCCGTCTTCCCGCCGAAGAAGTTCGGGATGGCCGTCGGGATCTGGGCGATGGTCTCGTCGATGTCCACGGCGCTCGGGCCGACGGTCGGCGGACTCCTCGTCGAGCACGTCAGCTGGGAGTCGGTCTTCTACATCAACGCGCCCATCGGCGTCGCGGCGCTGCTCTTCAGCGGACTCGTCCTGCCGCAGAGCAGGAACGAGGAAGGGCACCGGCACTTCGACGTCGGCGGCGTCCTCCTGCTCGCGCTCGGCCTCGTCCTGCTCGTCTTCGGCGTGGTCAAGGGCGAGACGTGGGGTTGGAGCTCCGGTTCGACCTCGGCCGCGCTCGCCGCCGGCGCCGTCGTCCTCGTCGTCTTCGGTCTCCACGAGACGCGGGTGCGCAACCCGCTGCTGCCGATGCGTCTCTTCCGCAGCCCCGCGCTGACGATCGGCGCTCTGATCACCGCGATCAACTTCTTCGTCCTGCTCGGCGTGATCTTCTTCGTCATGCTGTACCTGCAGAACGTCCGCGGGCACAGTCCCGTCGAGGCGGGTGTGCGGACCCTTCCGCTCAGTCTCGCCTCCGTCGTCGCCTCTCCCGTCGGGGCCAAGCTCACCGAGCGGTTCGGGCCGCGCCTGACGATGCCGCTCGGCATGGTGCTCCAGGCGGGCGCCTCGTTCGCGATGCTCGGCTGGTCGACGGAGTCGAGCTTCCACGCGATGTGGCCGCCCTTCGTCGCGCTGGGTCTCGGCGTCGGCATGGTGATGGCTTCGTCCTCCGACGCCATCGTCGGCAACGCGCCCGTCCGCGACGCCGGGGTGGCGGGCGGTCTGCAGGCGACCGCGCTCCAGGTCGGCGGTGCGCTCGGCACCTCGGTGCTCGTCTCGCTCATCGGCAGCCGCGTCGGGGCGACTCTCGCCGGGGAGTTCGCGTCGGCCGGGGTGCCGGGCAAGGTCGCCGAGGGCCTCTCGGGGGCGAAGGACGCGGTGGCCATGGGCGTCGCGCCGGTCGACGCCCGCATGCCGGCGAAGTTGCGGACGGCCGTGGCGGAGGGGGCGGGGAGCGCCTTCATGAACGGGGTGCACACGGCCGTGCTGACCACGGGGGTCCTCTGCGTCCTCGCGGCGGTGCTCGCGGCGGTCGGTGTCCGCCGTAATCCTGACGCGTCGTCGGGCTGACGGGCGAGCGGGTGTGCCCCCTCGCGCAGAGCTGTGCGAGGGGGCGCCTGTGGGCGGGCGTACGCCCAGGGGCTACTCGAAGTCGTCGCCCTCGATGTACTGGTTCACGGTGACGTCCGGCTCGTCGTCGCTGAGCGCCTCGTTGAGGAGAGCGCCGCCCATGAGGCCGGCGGCGCCCGCGCCCACCATCGCGCCCATGCCGAACCGCCGTTGCCGGCCGCCCTGTTGGTCCGGTTGGCCCTGCTGCTGGAAATCCTGCTGCTGCGGGTAGCCCTGCTGCGCCGGCTGCGGGTATCCGGCTTGGGGCGCGGTGTAGTAGGGCGGCGAAGTCGTCTGCACGCGCTGGGCGCACGCGGCGCACGCCCCGATCTGGCGCGGGACGCCCCACTGGGGAGACCAGGTCACCGGGGTGGAGCCGGGGCCGTGGCCGGGGTCGAAGAAGCAGGTCATGGAGGGGCTCCCGAGGGGTTGCTGTGACATGGCCGCCGCGTCGTGCGGAGGTGGCGGTGCGACGGGGGCAGGCGGCGGTGCGGGTTGCGTCGGGGGCGCAGGGGCGCTCTCCGGGGCTTCGGGCTCGCGCAGTACGTCGACGCCGAAGTCGCTCGCGATCCCCGCGAGTCCGCTCGCGTACCCCTGCCCGACGGCGCGGAACTTCCACTCGGCCCCGCGTCGGTAGAGCTCGCCGAGGAGCATCGCCGTCTCGCCCGAACTCCGGTCGGACAGCACGAACTTGACGATCTCCGTGCCGGCCTCCCGGTCGGTGAGCCGGATCCGGACACCGGTGAGTCCGCCGAAGTCCTGGCCGCGCCGGGCGGCTTCGTAGAGCGAGAGCGGGAAGACGATCTTCTCGACGTCCGCGGGGACCGACGCCAGATCGACGTCGATCTCCTCGCGGTCCGCTCCGGCTTGCGTGCCGCGGTGGCGGACCGAACCGTCGGGGCTGCGGGGGTTGTTGAAGAAGACGAAGTGCTCATCGGAGAGGACCCGGCCCGAACCGCCGCAGAGCAGCGCGCTCGCGTCGAGGTCGTACGCCTCGCCGGCAGTCCAGCTCAGCCCGACGCGGACGGCGGTGAGGCCCGGCGACTGCTGCGCCAGCGACACGTTGCCGCCTCTGGTGAGGGTTACGCCCATGAATCTCCTCGGGCCCCGCGCCGCCCGGCTCTTGGGGCAGGGGCGAGCCGGGACCGGTTGTACCTGGCCTGCTGTGACGGCGTTCGGTCGCGGGAAGCAGCGGTGCGGCGCGGGCTCGCGGACGGCGGGGCCTCCGCGGCGCCCGCTCCGGCCCGGGGAGGCGGAGGACGACGTCGGCGGCGTCCGTGACGCGCTTGCCCCTCGCCGTTCGTTCCCCTTCCGCCGTCGCCGAACGCTGTGGAGACATTTCTACATCACTGTAGAGCGGCGCCGCTCGGCGCTTCCGCAAGGAAGACATTATGACGTCGTATCAGCGAACCGGCAGGCCTGGAGTTGCGGCGCGGCTCACCGGAGCGTGGCGCGGACGACTTTTCCGCCGGCGTCCGTGGGGCGGACCGACACCTCGTCCGAAAGCTCCAACACCAGCGGCCAGCCGAACCCGCCCGTCTCATCCCCCGTCTGCATGCTCGTTCGGCGGCGGCGCGGCGGGTGCGGACATCCGTCCGCGACGACGACGTCGATCCGGCCGTCCTCGCCGCGGCGGAAGATCAGGCGCTCCAGGCCGCCCGCGTGCCGCACTGCGTTGGCGACGAGCTCGGAGACGACGAGCAGGAGCGCCTCCGCCGTCTCCTGCTCCGGCTGCGGGTCGAGTTCGGCGAGGAACTCCTTCGCGGCGCGGCGTGCCTGTGCGCTCGTCTGCGGCCGGCACAGCAGTCGAGCGCACGCAGGTTCGGCTACGGCCACCTCCTCGTGGGTGTCCATCGGTCACCACCTCCGTCGTTCGTCAGGGTGTCCCGTTCCGTCCGGAAGGCGATAGCCTGCCCGATCCCGGCGGCGTATAACGTCCCCGGGGTGCACGGAGAGTGCGCGCGGCTCGTCCCGCAAGCGGCCGACCCGATGCGCCGGCGCAGAGTCGGCCTGCGGCGCGGCCGGTTCGGTGCACCGCGGTTTCCGGCCGGCGCACCAGGTTTCCCCGCGCCGTTCCGGGCAGGGCTCTCAAGAGGGCCTTCGCCGGTCCGCGCCGCACCTCCGGCGTGCGCACCGGCGAAAGGCACCACGTCCACGACGCGGAGGAGGTACCGGTGGCCACCGAGCAGACCGCTACCGAGCAGGAGCAGACCGGATCGGCGGAGAGGACGGGACAGCGCAGCACGACGGTGAGCGGCGGCGGGCACGGCGCGGACGAGCCGGCGCCCACCCGCGGCCGGACGTCCATCGCCGACCTGGTGGTCGTGAAGATCGCCGGCATGGCGGCACGCGAGATCCCCGGCGTCCACGACATGGGCGGCAACATCTCGCGCACGATCGGCGCCGTCCGGGACCGGGTGCCGGGCGGGCGGTCCAACGTCGGCCGGGGCGTGAAGGTCGAGGTCGGGGAGCGTCAGACGGCGATCGACCTCGACCTCGTCCTGGAGTACGGAGTCGCCATCACGGAGGTCGCGCGCGAGGTCCGGGAGAACGTCGTCGACGCGGTCGAGCGGTTCACGGGTCTGGAGGTCGTCGAGGTGAACGTCGCCGTCAACGACGTGCACCTGCCGGACGAGGACGAGGGCGCGTCGGAGGGCGGCCGGGTCGAGTGACGGAGCAGGGCTCGGGCCCACGGGGTCTCGCCACGCGCGTCGGCACGCGTGCTTCCGCGCGGCCAACTCCCCGACGGCTCCGCCGCGTTGTCCACGGACAACGGGCACTCGGGCGGGTGCGCCCTCCGCGTACAGGGCATCGGCCCGGGCCTTGGCCTCGTCGCGGACGGGACGCGCCGCCTCCGGGGCTCTTCCTTGCGGAACTGCCTCTGTTTCGCAAGGCGTTGCGCCTCCTCGCCGTCAACTCCGCTTCCGATGCCCGGCGTTCGGCCTGCCGGTCCCCGAGATTGCTTCCACGTCACCTCCGGGCAAGCACTGAGACCTCGTCGGGCCGCTCATCGAGGTGCCGCCCCGGTGGACGTATCGCTCGCGTACCGGCGGAAGTTCGGCCGAGGCGGCTCACCCGCCGCGCGTGAGGAGCTGCCCCATGGCCGCCACCACGCCGGGTTCGACGCGGTAGAAGACCCAGGTGGCCCGGCGCTCGGAGACGAGCAATCCGGCCTCTCTCAGCTTCTTCAGGTGGTGGGAGACGGTCGGTTGGGAGACGCCGACGTCCGCGATGTCGCAGACGCACGCCTCGCCGCCCGGGTGCGAGGCGACGAGCGAGAAGAGGCGCAGCCGCACGGGGTCGGCGAGCGCCTTGAACATCCTCGCGACGCGTTCGGCCTCTTCCGCCCCCAACGGCCTCTCGTCCAGCGGGGGACAGCTCGGCACCCGGGCGGCGACGGGCGGGGGCTTCGCTTTCGGCATGAGCGGATTTTGACACGCGTCTAAACAGTCGACCAGTGGCGCGAGACGATGCGGCCGACTGATTCGACAGGTGGCTACATTGAGAGACGCCGAACCGGTCACCATTCTGCTCGCGCATGGACATTGAAGGGTGTCGACAGAGAACCCCGATGGGCGCCACCGCGTGGTCACCCGTCGTGGTCGTCGGAGCAGGTCCCGTCGGCCTTGCGGCCGCGGCGCACCTTCTCGAACGGGTCCTGGAAATCCTGGTGTTGGAGGCCGATGAGAGCGTCGGAACGGCCGTCCAGGAGCGTGAGGCCGTTCTCGCCGTGGAGGTACGACACCGACGGCGACCGAGGAGCTCGCTCCCCGCATCCGCACCGGAGTCCGCGCAACCGCGGTGTCGCGCAAGGGAGTCGACGCCATGCCCGCCCTGGGGCGTGCGGCGCGCCCGCGCCGTCGTCGACGCCTCCGGCACCCGGGGGCGCCCCGAGCCGCTCGGCCACTCGGGGCTCTCGGCGTCGGGCGAGACGGAGGCCACCGACCACGTCACCGGACGGCTGCCCGACGTGCTGGGCAGTGACCGTTCGGCTGCCGGTGCGCTGCGCGGTCGTGGTGGACGGAGGCCCCGACGGCAGCCGAGCCGTGGAACGCGGCGTCGGAATACCGCCGGTCTTCCGAGTCGGTTCGCGCTTCTCTCTTGAGGATCGACTCGAAGGAGAGAAACGTGCCAGTAGTCGGCCAGTTCGTGCTGCTCGCCCTGGCGTGGGGCTCCAGCTTTCTGTTCGTCAAGATCGGTCTGGAGTCGTTGGCACCACTCCAGGTGGTGTGGGCGCGCATGGTCGTGGGCGCCGCTGCCCTCTGGCTGGCCGCACTCGTCGCGCGCCGGCGGGTGCCTCGCGACAAGGCGCTGTGGGGGCATCTGACCGTCGTGGCCGTGCTGTTGTGCCTCGTGCCCTTCACGCTCTTCGCCTGGGCCGAGCAGCGGATCGCCTCGGGGCTCGCCAGCACGTACAACGCCACGACGCCGCTGATGGCGATGGCGTGGTCCGCCGTTCTGCTGCCGGCCGAACGCCTCACCCGCCATGCCGCCGCCGGCCTGCTGCTCGGCTTCGCCGGCGTACTGGTGATCCTCGACCCGCTCGCTCTCGACCCGGGAGGCGACCTCACGGCCCAACTCGCCTGTCTCGCCGCGACGGCCTGCTACGGGATCGCCTTCGTCCACCTGCGGCGCTTCGTCTCACCGCGTCGACTGCCCGGTCTTCCCGTCGCCGTCGTCCAGGTCACGGCGGGCGCCGCGGTGATGGTGGCGGCGACGCCCTTCCTCGCCTCGCCGGCGCCGGGCGAGTTGACCTGGCGGGTGCTGCTCGCCACCGTCGCCCTCGGCGCCTTCGGCACGGGGCTCGCCTACGTCTGGAACACCAACGTCGTGGCGGCCTGGGGCGCGGCGAACGCTGCCGCCGTCACCTACCTCGCTCCGGTCGTCGGCGTCACGTCGGGGGTTCTTCTCCTGGGGGAGCCGGTCTCCTGGAACCAGGTCGGCGGGGCGGTACTCGTCATGCTCGGCATCGTCCTCAGCCACGGCCGCCTTCCCGGGCGGCGGCCCCGCGCGGGGAGCGAACCGTCCGGCGACGAGCGGCGGTGAGCGGGAGCTGAGCGGCGGCCGCCGCC